>ONBC01000079.1 GCA_900315955.1 uncultured Prevotella sp. | reverse complement strand
CTTGATGTCTTTTACAGCTTGTATATATTCTTGTGAGATATGAGCAATTTCCATATTAATCCGTTTTGCGTACAAAGATAGCAACTTCCTCCCAACTTTACAACGAAACAATCTGGAAATTACAAACTCAAACCAAAACGAATGGAAATGAACGGAATCGGCCAGTGCCGAACGGTAATAAATCTGCTCTTATCTAATTGAAATGGAGCAAATATGGAGCAAGTCGGGAAAAGAAAAATCGCTAAAGTCTTTGTTTGTAAGGCTTTAGCGATTATTATGATGTAATAAAAGTACCCAGTGCAGGGAAGGGCTTCATGCCCTTCCAAAAAAATGACCCAACCGCTGAAAAATGTCACAGCCGCTTTGAGATATGGGTCGAACATTTTTTGTGGAAGGGCATGAAGCCCTTCCCTGCACTGACATCAGACTTTTCACGCAGAGCCGCAGAGTTTATTGAGCCGCGGAGATGATACGTGTGAGATTCTGAGATCGCGGAGAGGCCTTCGGCCTTATGAGGAGAGCGCAGAGAGACCTTCGGTCTATGTGGAGAGGTTGTGGAGATATAGCGTATGAGATATACCGCAAGAATAGTGACGGTTAATCTCTGTGAACTCCTCTCAAGACCGAAGGTCTCTCAGCGTTCTCTAATTCTCAGCGGCAATTACTCGGCGGCTCTGCGAGAAAACTCTCTGCGGCTTTGCGAGGGAAGGGCAACTATCGCGAGTTTCTTTCTCGCCAAGCCGCAAAGGTCGCAAAGAGCTTGATGTCCGTACTTACCCCTTAATCGCCCGTTGCCCCCTTGCCAACCCCTTTGCGAAGCCTTTGCGCCTCTGCGGCTTTGCGAGAGAAGAACTACTGTCGCGGGATATTTTTCTCGCCAAGCCGCAAAGGCCGCCAAGGTGAAGCATGAATATTTTTGCGGCGGCTTGCCACGACGTATGCTTTTTTAGCAGCGACTTTCCACGACTTTTCACTACTTTCCAAGACTTATGCTCGCTATCGCTCGCTTATCGCGGATTATGCTCTTCGTGTACATTCCGATCCTCTTGCAGGGTGCGGCCCTTGTGGCCGTCCGCCATTGCAGGGTAACCAATTTCCCATCCGGGGTGCGGACGGCCACAAGGGCCGCGCCCTGCAAATGGCTGATACGACACACGAAAGACCGAAGGTCTCTCCGCGTGCTCTAATTCTCAGAAGCAATAACTCCGCGGCTCGATTATCTCTGCGGCTCTGCGAGAAAAATCTATACGTCTCTGCGAGAATCGACCGCACAGCCTGCCGCATCATAGCAAGGCTTTTATGGGTTTTGTTCAGAAAAGAATACGACTGATTAAACATGGGTGACGCATTGAAGAAGTCAGGTGAGTTAAGGTTGTCTGTCTTAGCGTCGTCTGTCTTAGCGTCGTTTGTTTACACGATCCTTTCTTTTTTGTCACTTTTGTTTCTTCAAAGGAAACGGAAAGCGGTATTTACTTCGAAATTGGACAAAAACAGACTAAATTTGGACAAGATTGCTTTTGTGCACGCAAACAAATTACTAACTTTGCGGATGGTTTGCGGCCCCCGGGTGTGATGGCCTATGTAAACTGAGCTTTTAAATCGTATTATAATAAAACATTATTCAGATATTATGGGAAAAATAGTAACTCTTGGCGAGATTATGCTTCGCCTTTCTCCAGAAGGGAATGGCCGTTTCATTCAGACTGACCGTTTCCGTATCATCCCCGGTGGCGGAGAGGCCAACGTAGCTGTGAGCCTGGCCAACTATGGTCATGAGGCTGTGTTTGTGACCAAACTGCCGCAGCACGAGATTGGTCAGATTGCCGTCAACGCCCTGCGCCGTTATGGTGTCGATACGCGTTACATCGTTCGAGGTGGCGACCGTGTGGGACTGTACTATGCGGAGACGGGAGCCTCGATGCGTCCGAGCAAGGTCATCTACGACCGCGCTCACTCGGCCATTGCAGAGGCTCACGCCGATGAGTTCGATTTTGATAAGATCTTCGAGGGGGCACAGTGGTTCCATTGGAGTGGCATCACGCCTGCTGTCAGCGAGAATGCCGCTGAGATTACAAAAAGAGCCTGCGAGGCTGCCAAGCGTCACGGCGTGACGGTGAGTGTAGATCTCAACTTCCGCAAGAAATTGTGGACCTCGGAGAAAGCAATCTCCGTGATGCGTCCGCTGATGCAATATGTCGATGTGTGCATCGGTAATGAGGAGGATGCTCAGCTCTGTCTGGGCTTCAAACCTGACGCTGACGTGGAAGGCGGCAAGACGGATGCTTCCGGCTATCACAAGATCTTTGAGCAGATGGCTAAGCAGTTCGGCTTCAAGTATGTCGTATCGACGCTGCGTGAGTCTTACTCGGCTACGCACAATGGCTGGAAGGCGTTGATCTACAATGGCAAGGAGTTCTATGAGAGCCGTCACTACGACATCGATCCCATCATCGACCGTGTCGGTGGCGGTGACTCGTTTGCCGGCGGCCTGATTCATGGCTTGCTGACGAAGCCGACCCAGGGTGAGGCTTTAGAGTTTGCTGTCGCCGCTTCTGCGTTGAAGCACACCATCAACGGTGACTTCAACCTCGTATCGGAAGCAGAGGTGGAGAGCTTGGCTAAAGGCAATGCTAACGGGAGAGTGCAGAGATAGGAAATACAAAATAAACACACAAGAAAAATGGCTAAGTTTGATAAGATTGCTGTATTACAGAAGATAGGAGAGACAGGCATGGTGCCCGTCTATTATAATAATGACCTTGAGGTGGCTAAGCAGGTTATCAAAGCCTGCTACGATGGCGGCGTGCGTGCCTTTGAGTTCACCAACCGTGGCGACTTTGCCCACGAGGTTTTCGGAGCGCTCGTGAAATGGGCCGACAAGGCGTGCCCGGAGCTGGCGTTAGGTGCCGGTACGGTGATCGATGCACCTACGGCCGCCCTCTATATCCAGTTGGGTGCCAACTTTATCGTAGGTCCGTTGTTCAACGAGGAGGTTGCTCCCGTCTGCAACCGTCGTCTCGTGCCTTACTGTCCCGGTTGTGCTACGGCCAGCGAGGTGGGTAAGGCTCAGGAACTTGGCGCTGATCTTACCAAGGTGTTCCCCGGCGATGTCTACGGACCTAAGTTTGTCAAGGACATCATGGCTCCGATGCGCTGGTCGAAGATCATGGTGACGGGCGGTGTCGCTCCTACGCATGAGAACCTTGAGCAGTGGTTTAAGGCCGGCGCCTTTTGTGTAGGAATGGGCTCCAAGCTCTTCCCGAAAGACAAGGTGGCAGCCGGCGACTGGGCATATATAACCAATCTCTGCCGCGACTGCATTGATTTCATTAAAACAGTGAAGAAATAATGGCAATAGGATCGGATAAGTTTCAGGTGGTACGCCATCCCTTCACGATGCGTGAGGCCATTGACGAGGCCAAACGCTGCCTGCAGTGCAAGGTGCCGCAGTGTGAGAAAGGATGTCCTATCTCCAACCATATCAAGGAGTTCAACCATCAGTTGTCGAAGGGCAACCTCGGTGCGGCCATGGAGGTTATCAACGAGACCTCCAACCTTCCTGCCATCTGCGGTCGTGTGTGTCCGCATGAGAAGCAGTGCCAGGGTCATTGCGTGCTGAACCGCAAGGGCAATCCTGTGCAGATTGGCCGGATAGAGTCGTTCATAGCCGATTTCGACACGCAGATGCGGCTCTTCCGTGAGCCGGTGCCGCAGAAGACGCGCGGCAACATCGCCGTGATAGGCTCAGGGCCTGCCGGACTGACCGTTGCCGGCGACTTGGCGCGCAAAGGCTTTGCCGTGACGATCTATGAGGCACAGCCCGAGCCGGGCGGCGTGCTCATGTGGGGCATACCGGAGTATCGTCTGCCGAAAGAGGTCGTGCGCTCGGAGATTCAGAAGATTGCGGAGCTCGGTGTCAACTTTGTTACCAACGCTATCATCGGAGAGAACGGCGAGAATGTGGATACGCTCTTTGCCAAAGGCTACGATGCCATCTTCATGGGTACGGGCACGGCCATTCCGCAGAACATGGACGACGTGCCGGGCAGCAAGTTGCGGGGCGTGAGCCAGTCGACCTATCTTCTTCATCAGGTCAATGCCTATAATGAAGGCGCTATCGATTTTGACCTGGTGCCGGCCCGGAAAGGGGAGCGCGTAGGTGTCATCGGCGGCGGCAATGTGGCGATGGACGCGGCGCGCACCGCTATCCGTCTCGGATGCGACGTCACGGTGATCTACCGTCGCACGGCGGCAGAGATGCCGGCCATACAAGCCGAATATGAGGATGCCGTGAACGAAGGTGTCAAGTTCTGGTGGAAGTCGACGGTGACAGAATTTCTTGAGGGAGAGCCGGGCCGTCTGAGGAGCGTCCGCATCCGGTCTGAGGAGGGCGAACGTGTCGAGCCTTTCGACCGCATCTATCTCGCCATCGGCTCGCGTCCGGCCAACCGTATCGTCTCTACGACAGAAGGCATCGAGGTGGACGAGAAAGGATATGTGAAGGTTGTGGAGCGTCCCTTTGGCATGACGACGCGGCGTGGTGTCTTCGCCGGCGGTGATGTCGTCCATCGCCCTCAGACCGTCGTCCTGGCGATGAAGGCGGCCAAGGATGTGGCGCTCGGTATCGAGCAATATGTCGATGCCGTGAAGCTCTTGGAGTATATCAACAGTGGAGAGAAAAACAGAATACTGTTAATTTAGACTAAGAATAATAAAGTATTCGTCTTTTCCTGTTTTCGTTATTTTTTTTACTACTAAATAGGTAATTTCCTATAAATCAGTATGTAATCAACTAAGAGTTTGCAATTTTGGGTGTCCCACTGATGACTTGATGCTGCCAGCCTCGGAGAGGCTGAATCTTTCATAACCCCAGTCTAAGCGAGCGAAGCGAGCGCAGACTGGGGAGTTGGTGTAGCATCCGAATATACTGATAGCCAGCCTCGGAGAGGCTGAATGCATCTTTGATGCGTAATAAGACAGTACAGGGAGAACATGTCCTAATACATGTTCTATTATATAAGGTGTTACAAGCGTGAGCCTCATCGTTACGCGCTTCGCGCATTGTGCCTCTCCGAGGCACGGCGTCAGTGAGTCTCGCTGCCATCACCAGCCCCAGTCTGCACTCGCTTCGCTCGTTTAGACCGGGGTTATGAAGCATTCAGCCTCTCCGAGGCTGGCAAAACTGTTTGGCCTATTTTTAAACCGGTTGTGGCATTTTTCGTCCAAGTACATTTCCTCTCCACGGTCTCCCTTCACGATCGAAGGTCTCTCTGCGCGCTCAAAGCAAATTCTCTGCGGCTCTGCGAGCATACACACTTTTACTGTTTTCCTCGCTTTTTACGTTTAGCATGATTGGAGGAATATTGCCCACCCGGTCTTGAAATTTGGGTGTCCCAATGACGAAAACAGGACTGAATACTGTTAATTTAGACTAATAATAATAAAGTATTCGTCTTTTCTTTTCACAATTAGCGTGAGATTGATTAATTTTGCAAACGCTTTGGCAGAAAGAGTCTCTTTCATGTCAAAGCGTTTGTTGGTTTGGTTCCGTAGCTCAGCTGGATAGAGCAACAGATTTCTAATCTGTGGGTCTTGGGTTCGAATCCCAACGGAATCACCTTTTGTATTCTTGAGTAGGACAAGGCTTTATTGCTTTATCCTCTTCCCTAAGATCTTGATCAGGTATGCACGGACGTCCTTCCATTTGTAGTAGGGTCCGGTATAAGCTTTGATAGGAAGCTTAGCCTCGTTCTCGTTGAGCAATACCTTCACGAGGACATCTTTCGACGTGTTCTTAGGATTCTTGAAGAACACAAACTGAACGTTGCAGGCCATCGGGAAGACGTTATACACATCCCAGTCTTCATCATCGAGATTCTCAAGCGACGAGCGCGGATTGCCGTAGCCGTTGAGGTTGAGCAGGCAGACGAGCGGCAGCACGTCGCTCTCGTGGGCGAAGCGCAGCGTGGCTCCCGGGTGAGGCAGGGCGACGCATGAGTCGGCAGTCTCAAGGATATTCTTTACTAAGTTGAGCTGCGTGTACATGCCCGCTCCGTCGTTGAGCTTGTTGGGTCCGGCGTAGGTGTACCAATAGGCCGTGGTCAGCAGCCACTGGTCGTAGAGCTCGTCGGCGGCGAAGATGTCCCAGACCGGCTTGAACTGGTGGCGCAGCTCCGTGTTTTGCAGTGCGATGGCTGTGGAGAACAGTTGCCGGGCCAGTGATCGCTCATTGACGCTCTTGGCGTAGTTGGCATCATTGAAGATCGTCTTCATCAGGTGCGGGGCATTGCCGTGCCGCTTGTAGAAGGCTTCTAAGCTGTCCTCGGCAGCGGTGGTGCGAATCATGGGCGCATAAGGGCTGGTGTCGTTGTCGTTCATGTAGTACATGTCGTGATACGAGGCATCACTGGTGAACGAGATCTTCGGGTTGAGCGCGGCGAGCTGCAGCAGCTCGTTCTCCATGGAGAGGATGCAGCGGATGACGACCGTAGAGCGCGCGTCGACATGCGTCTCTCCGGCGAAGACCTGCGGGAAGCGCTCAAACATGCGTTTGGCGATGCCGCGATGCTGCTCGGCGCCAAGCTGCGTGAGCTCACCCTCGCGGCTCATGCCTTGCTGCCGCATGGCCTTGACGAGGGTAAAGACCTCCTTGCCCCGGGCGGTGAGTTTTCCCAACGAGTCGGCGCGGTTCAAGGTGTAGTAAGGCTTGTTGAAAGCATTCTTCCCTATCTGCCAGCGTGAGCCGTGACGGCCATAGTGGCTGATGTAGAAAGGCTCGTAACCCTTGGGAGCCGGCGTGAGCTTAGCGGTGGGGACGGGATAGTCACGATAGTTGTTGGCGCAAAGATTAGGGTTGGCTTTGATTTCCTCTCTCGGGCGCTGGGCATCAACTTCCTCAAGCGGAAGGAAGCCGCAGGCTAACGTGAGAAGAGCAACGTGGAGAAAAAGGTTGCTTTTCACGACTGTTTGTCTGATCATGTGTAAAAATTAATGTCTTGTAATATTAAATTGTAATGTTACGGCAAAGGTAATAATTATGGTTAAATAGAGAAAGGCATAGAGCGGGTTTAACCATTTTTTTTGTAACTTTGAAGTCACTATGAGACGTAGACAGGCACGTTTATATTTATATGCATCCATTGTTGTAGCCCTCCTCGGCATCTTCGCCATCAGTTCTTTGGCTAAGTTTGAGAGGAAAGAGGCCGTTGTCCCCAAGGCCGTCGTGTGGAAGAAGGTATCCACGGCTTCGACTAAGGCTCCCCAGACACCGGCAAAAAAAGCGCCGGCCAAGCCGAAGGTCGCTCACGACACGCTGCCTGACCTTGACCCGACGGTGCGGGGGACGCTCACCGACAGCTTGGGACAACCTATGCCGAATGTCGTTGTGAGCGATGGCTTCACCTGCACGGTGACGAACACGAAGGGCAACTATATCTTTATCCGCAACAAGAACGCGCGCTTTGTATGGTACTCGGTGCCATCCTGGTGTGAGGTGCCCACCCATTCAGCGACCGACCGCACCGCCTTCTTTTATAAGCCGCTCAATGCGAGGCGCACCGTCTACAACTTCACGCTCAGGCGGCTGCCCAAAGGCGCGGAGCGCGACTACCGGCTCATCGTCTTCGGTGATCCACAGATCACCAATGCTTTCAGTCCTTACTACACCGGGCCGGACGACAACCCGGTGAAGAAGAGCGATGTGGCACGATTCACCGACGAGACCATGGCCGACGTGAAGCAGACCATTGCCGGCTGGGCACCCTCCATGCCGGTCTATGCCATCTCCATGGGCGACGACGTGCAGTATTATGGCGGTTACAATGCCTCGTTGGAAGGGCAGATCCGCAAGGCCTTAGGCTCATCGCGCGCCACGGTCTTCTCCGTCATCGGCAATCATGACCAGGATGGGCGCGACCTCTATCGTCGCAAGTGGGAACAGAGCTTCGGACCGACCGACTATAGTTTCGACCGGGGCGATGTCCATTATGTCTGCCTCAACGATGTGCATTTCTATCGGGGGCAAGCCTATTGGCAGCCGGGCGAGCTTACGGCAGACCAGCTCCATTGGCTGGAGCAAGACCTGCGGTTTGCCGACCACAACAAGAAAGTGATCCTTTGTTATCACATTCCGCTGACCTTCGGCAACCGGCCGCGGAAAGGAGCCGCCTCCCTGAACTTGGAGTCGGAGCCGGGCCATTTTTCCTCGTCGGTGCTGCGACGAGTGCTGAAAGCTGTCGCGGCGTTCAAAGGGGGCTATGAGCTCTTCTGCGGACACACCCATTTTGCCATCAACCACGAGATAGACTATCAAGGGCAGCACATCCTGGAGCATTGCCATGCTGCCGCCTGCGGCAACATCTGGCAGTCGAACATCAATATCTGCGGTACGCCCAATGGCTATTATGTCTATGCCTTGAACGGCACGCGCATCACAAACAGTTATTATAAAGGAACCTTCTGGCCCCGCAGCCGTCAGATGACGATCTTCCGGGCCTCGACCGACTTCAACGGCGAGTCGTATGCTGCCGACTGGGAGCTGGCCAAAGACAAGGGTGTCCTTGTTGCCAACGTGTTCAATGCCGACTCGCGCTGGCGCGTCGTGGCCATCGAGGACGGTGTGGAGCACGAGATGAAGCGTATCAACCATCAGGGTCAGGATGCCTTTGCCGCCGGTTATCATCATCGCTACAGCCAGTCGGTGAGCTATCAGTTCGTCAGTAAGCGCAACGGCTATCTGATCATGAACCACCTCTATTATTATGAGCCGCGCTCTGCTCAGAGCCGTGTGCTCATCAAGGCTACAGACGCTTACGGTAATACCTACACGGCTTCGTCGAATGATGCCGTGACCGAGCCCTTCTTCAACTTCGCACACTACTATGAAAGGTAAAAAGGGAAAAAGGTAAAAAGGTAAAAAGGGGAAGGGCGATGAGTGAAGAGGGAAGAGTGATGAGTGAAGAGGGAAGAGTGATGAGTGAAGAATCATCCTGCCAATGGGGCGATGAGACAGAGTGATGCAGTAAATGTCAATATTCCTGACTTCATCACTTTTTTATTGAGACCCAATGCTACCCTTGATTATCAGACTTTTCACGCAGAGCCGCAGAGTTTATTGAGCCGCAGAGATATTGCTTCTGAGAATTAGAGCACGCAGAGAGACCTTCGGTCTTGGGAGAAGTTACGGAGATGAACCAACACCGTTCTCGCACCATCTTCTCGTACGCTCCTCGAACGCTCCACATAGACCGAAGGTCTCTCTGCTTTCTCCTCATAAGTCCGAAGGCCGCTCTCAACCTCGGAGTTCTTGTCACAACCTGCCAGCCTCGAAGAGGCTTAATACTTCATAACCCCAGTCTAAACGAGCGAAGCGAGTGCAGACTGGGGTGTTTTGATGACAGCAAGAGTGGCTGAGGGGGTGCCTCGGAGAGGCACAATGCGCGAAGCGCGTAACTACGGGGCTCCGTCTTGCTGCGCATCTAAGATGCATTCAGCCTCTTCGAGGCTGGCAGTAAGCTCACGGCCACCCGTCAACAGTCCCCAGTCTGCGCTCGCTTCGCTCGCTTAGACTGGGGTTATGAAAAATTCAGCCCCTCTGGGGCTGCCTCCACCGACCTACGACTCTCTGCT
>ONBC01000078.1 GCA_900315955.1 uncultured Prevotella sp. | reverse complement strand
TTTCTTTGATTCTGTCTGCATGACATACATTATTCCCAGTATTGTCTTACCAGCCTTATTTATTCTGTCAACACAAACAAGTCGGTGTTGTCTTTTATTAAAATATAGATTTCGCCAAATGTTTTCAACATCATTCTTTGGTAGCTTCCACAAAGTTGTCCTGGTTACAGTCAACAATCCATCCATGCTGATCTCATAATCAGGAACCTCACAGCTGTTCACTCCTTCAAATACATACATATTATCATCAACAGTGCGTAAACCATTCACAGGAAATGGTACATCCTTGGTTATTGCCTTAATGTATTTTGTGTATTCAGTCTGATTTTTTGTAGAGCATGATGCCATAAGCACAACTGCTCCCAATATAAAAATACTTTTCTTCATTTTATCTGTCATATTTATATTCATTTTTCCAAAATCACAAATTGTGACTTTGAACATTACCATATTTAACAGCATTCAAAGGTAGTGCTTTTAGCCTTTAAACTACTATCACACAACCCTTTTTTGAAAAGAACGTAAAATCAATGGTGTTATTGTGATGATTGCACTTTTATTAATCGCTTCACTTGTTGTACGGTACTTACCCCTTTACCACTCAACTTCGCCACATCCCGAATGGAATACCCCTTGCGGAGCAGACTTATTACTTCCCTATATTCGGCTTTCATCTGTTCTGCCGTTTTTACAGAGCCTACCTTGCGTACGAGTTTTCCACCTTTCTCTATATACCGCTTCCTTCCTGACTGCAATCGGAATGAGATATTATCACGTTCCAATTGCGCACAGGTCGAAAGCGTGGCTATCATTATCTGGGCAAAGAGGGACGGATATCCTTCATCGTCCAATAATGTAAGTTGTTCCTTTTGTATGTAGAGGTTAATGCCACAGTCAATGAGTTGCAGACAATGTGCCGTTAAATTTGATTTTGGTTTTGCTGCAAGAGTCAGAATATGGAAAGATACAGGAGAACCATTGGATGTAATATTCGGTAATGGTATGGGAAGAAATTTTCTCTTTAAAACCTTTGTAGAGCAAACCAATCACTCACCAAATGACTATGAGAAAGTGGATCTGACTCTATTGTTAAAGTACCATTGCAAACTGTACATGAACCAGAGGTTATTTGGAACGACAATAGTGACAAACAAGATGAACGGCTACGATAATAAGCCTGTATTGATGAAATAACACAAGGAATAAAACAATCTTGAAATCTCATGCAAGTTTTTGATTTCTTTTGCGTTTATTGAATAGTTATAACCCTTTAATATCAAGAAGCGTATGAAAATTAGAATGATTCTTATGGCATTAGCAGCTTTGCTCTGTTTGACAAGTTGTAGCGATGATGATTCTGGAATCCAGCTCACTGAAGACGAAGTAATCGGTGATATAATTACTGGTAAGCAGATTGTTATTAACACTCTTACAACCTATACCGATGGTGTCTGCAAGGTGAATGTTAATGGAGCTAAAGGTAAAGTATCCGCAACTTCTTCTGATGATAGTGTTGCCAAGGTTTCGTATTCTTCAAATGAATCAGAGAAGGAGATATACGTAAGTGGCGTTTCTGAGGGAAATGCTACTATAACCGTAACCGACTCAGACGGAAACTCTGCAATTTTAAAGGTAGAAGTTAAAAATTGGACTGCCCGTTGGAAGATATATAGAACGATGTATGTAGTAAATAGAAAATGTTTAGTTGAAGGCGTTTCTTCCGAGGATTCCGCAGCTATCGCAACCGATGCCATAGAGAACGACAAGTACTATAAATATTATACTTTCCGCAATCCTACATACAACTATTTTGGTGTTAAAACCAAAAGACTTACCATAGCTGACAGTGAAGGAAAAACACGTATGGAGGGAGTTCTTAACATCCAACAAACTGCTGATAATACAGAAGTTTGGTATTTGTTGCCTTTCAAAGATTATAGAGAAGTTGTCTTGGCTACATTCTATAGTGACGGTGAGAGTATCTTTAAAGATGTGACAGATAATTATAAGAAGACTTATCCTCACATTAAAAAGGTCGAGCTACAAGCCATTTGCGCAATAGAGGAATTGGAGCCGGACAAATAATTGATAGAAGTAAGGATTACATTTATATCGGAAGAATCGCCCCACGCAGCGGGCCGTTACTGGGTAGGTATCCAACCACTTCTTTAAAAAAGCAGCAAACTCTACAGAGTAGCTGGTACCATCCGCCACAAGAGCGGGAGAATCGAGTATGATGTTCTTTCCGTCCGCGGAAAGCCATCGGCAGCGACGCACGTGGAGAACTATCTTGTACTCCCGCACAGGGAAGTCGTCGAATTCACGTGCCTCTGTAAAACCGTTGGGCTTTAGATCATGCTATACTTCGTCACGCAAGTCTCATTCATCAAGATAGATGTGAAGAACACGAACCTCTGTGCCCGCCTCGTCCTTAATACCGAGGTCTTACTCTTTATACGGTTAATCTCAAAGCTATCGAGGATACCCTTGGGGAGCATATAGCTGACCAAAGTGGAATAATCAAACTGTGTGGGTTGCTTTTTCTTGATGCAAAGGTACAACTAATTTAGATAAAGTTACTGAAAATCCCGCAATTTACATCGAAAGCTAATCCTTTTTTACTAATTTTGCAAGGAAAAAGAAGAAACACACTGAGTATGGCATTGGGAAAATGGATAGGAGGCTTTCTTGGCCTTATGGCAGGCGGCCCTTTGGGGGCTATTGCCGGCTTTGTGTTGGGCTCTCTCTTTGACAAGAGCACGGAGCCGGCAGAATATGATGAGAACAACCATCGCTATCGTTCTCAACAGCAAGCCTATGGGTCACAGACCTATGGCTCGCAGCAATCATATACCTCACAGCAACAGTTCTACGAAGGCCAGCGCAACACATTCCGTTTCTCGCTGCTCGTGCTTGCTTCATACATCATCCGGGCTGACGGCAAGGTCATGCACTCTGAGATGAACGTCGTCCGCACTTTCCTCCGCAACAACTTCGGTGAGGCTGCCGTGACAGAGGGTGAGCAGATCCTCCTCAAGCTCTTTGATCAACAGAAACGGCTCGGGATGGCTGAGTTCCGCTCCGCCGTGATGAGCTCCTGCCGCCAGCTACGTCAGTATATGCCTTATGAGCAGCGCTTAGAGTTGCTCCACTTCCTCGTGCTCATAGCGCAGGCGGATGGTGTCGTGTCTTCCGGCGAGGTCAGTGCCTTGCGCGAGTGCTCGTCAGAGTTAGGTCTGGATGCCTCCGATCTCGACAGCATGCTGAACCTCAACGATGCCTCAACCTCGCTCGATGCTGCCTATAAGGTGTTAGGTGTCTCGCCCTCGGCTACCGAGGATGAGCTGAAAGCCGCTTACCGAAAGCTCGCATTGAAAAATCACCCTGACCGCGTGGCTTCCTTAGGAGAGGAAGTGAGAAAAGCTGCTGAGAAGAAGTTTCAGGAAATCAATGCTGCTAAGGAGACCATCTGGAAAGCAAGGGGGATGAGAGGATAAATGGGTTATGAGTTTTTGAGTTAATGAGTTTTTGAGTTAATAAGATAATGAGACCGTGAAAAGATAAAACGACAAGAGGCTGTCCTTGTAGGGCAACCTCTTGTCGCTTATCATTATGAATAGCCTTATTCTTCAGCCGTCTCTTCTGTCTTCTTCCTTCTTGTCGTGCGCTTACGCTTCGGTTTTGTCTCCTCCGGGGTCTCCGTTTTGATACCGGCGAGTTCCGGATCGATGAGGATACGGCCGCAATATTCGCAGACGATGATCTTCTTATGCTGCTTGATGTCGAGCTGACGCTGTGGCGGGATCTTGTTAAAGCAACCACCGCAGGCATCACGCTGCACATAAACGATTCCCAAGCCATTGCGCGCTGACTTACGGATACGCTTAAAGCTCTGAAGCAGACGCGGCTCGATCTTTGTCTCGAGCTCCTTGGCGCGCTCTTTCAGGTCAGCCTCTGCATCACGGGTCTCCTGCATGATATCGTCAAGCTCTGCACGCTTCGATACGAGATCAGCCTGACGGTCAGTGATCGTAGCCTGAACCTTTTCAAGATCAGCCTGACGCTCCGAAATCTTCTCGTTGGCATCCTTGATCTTCTTGTTGGCAAGCTCAATTTCGAGACTCTGGAACTCGATCTCCTTGGAGAGGTTGTCATATTCGCGGTTGTTGCGAACACTTTCAAGCTGCTGCTTATACCGATCAACACTCTGCTGATACTGTTCTATCTCGTTGCGCCGCTGAGCCACAGCACTTTGGTAATCAGCAATCTCATCCTTAATCTTCTGAAGACGGGTGTTCAAGCCTGCGATCTCGTCCTCAAGATCCTGAACCTCAAGGGGAAGTTCGCCACGCAAAGCACGCTTCTCGTCGATGGACGACAGCGTCACTTGTAATTGGAAGAGCAACCTCAGCTTCTCCTCCACCGTCATCTCTGACGGGTCTTTCTTTGTTGTTGCCATAGTTTATTTTATTATTTATTGATTCTCAAATATACAATATCGGATTGGTATTGATCTCAGACAATACGCATCTCACGCCCGGACAAGCATCCTCGATAATCTCACGGAAGATCTCATTGGTGAACTGTTCGCTCTGATAATGCCCGATAACGGCAATCTGTATGATCTGCTCCCAACCAAAATACTGGTGGTAATGCATCTCTCCTGTGAGGAACGCATCAGCTCCGGCCTTGACCGCATCGGGGAGCAGGAAGTCGCCCGCTCCTCCACAGATTGCCACCGTACGGATCGGCCGACGAAGCATCGCGTTGGCCATGACACATTCCACGTTGAACGTATGCTTCAACAGTGCGATGAAATCATCGGCAGCCATCGGTTCGTCGAAAGTCGCCACAATCCCGTCACTGCCGTGCACCGCACTGCCCCGTGCATCGCTCACCGCTTTGCTGTGCCCTATCGTGCCTGTAACCTTGGCACCCATCTTGGCAGCAATGCGATAGTTCACTCCCCCAACGGCTGCATCCATATTCGTGTGCATGGACACGACAGCAATATCATGCTTGATGGCTTTCATCACCACACGCTGTACGAAATCGCCGCCTGTAAGATGAGCTAACTTATGAAAAATGAGAGGATGATGGCTGACGATAAGATTACAGCCTTTCTCAATGGCCTCGTTAATGCCCCTGATACCTCGGCCTCTGTCAGTCCCACTTGCAAGCCGGCATTATCATAGTCTTCCTGCAGGGGCAAAGGCGCGAAACGTTCAAGGGCATCCACCACTTCTATTATTTTCACGCTTAAAACGATTTGGTGCAAAGATACGAAAAACGTGACACAATCCATGTGCCACGTTCTGTTTTTTATAGTTTCTTAATAGTTAAGAACCATTTCGCCAAGAGCAGTCCCTAACCATCCTGCCTCATACGGTTATTCTTCAGGTGCCGAGAGCAGATCCTTGAAATCAGTATACCCGTTCTCCACAAGGAGGTTGTACCACTGCAGCAGTTTCTTGATGTCGCTGTCGTGCACACGGTCGCGGTCATAGTTGGGGAGCACCTCTGCGAAGTAATCGCGCAGCTCCTTCGACGAGCACTTCTTATAGTCAAGCGCAGCCTTCTTGGAACCTTCTTTCTCCCCTACATTAGCGAGCACCTTCCAAAGAGGGATGTCGTCGGCATCGGTATACATTGCGATGTCGCCAAGGCTCGTCACACGATCTGAAGCAAAGACCGGCAAACGATGATGATTAGCATCTATCGTCTCCACGATAAGGTTCATCTTACCGCGAGAAACAAGTTTGTAAAGTCCGGGCTTACCGGAAATGGACAAAATAGTCTCCATGTTGTTATAATAATATTATTTTTGTGTTTAATAATTCTTTGATTTGATCATCTAAGTCTCTTATCCCGTCATTGACGATGACGTAATCGCTGTGTTGCTCCACCTTCTCTTGCGGCCATTGTTTATGGATCCACTCCAAGGCCTTCTCCTCTGTGATGCCGTCACGATTCATAACCCGCTGCACACGCGTCTCCAAAGGAGCGGAGACACACACGATGAAATCGAAATCGATTCGTTTATAGAACCCACTGTCGAAGAGGATAGCGCTTTCCAACCAGCTATATCCGCTCTGTAGAAAGTCGCGGGCAATGGCCGGATGAATAAGATTGTCGACCGTAAGCTTGTTGGCCTCAGACTTTAATAAATATTGTGCAAGCACACGCTTCTGCAACACCTTATTTATATATACATCCTTCCCAACGATGTCTGCAAGATCGTGCTGAAGTGCCTCATCCGTAGCCCATAGACGTTTCGCAGCCGCATCACAGTCATAAACTTTGATGCCATACTGTTCCAGCCGCCTGCAAACGAAACTCTTGCCGCTGCCTATTCCCCCTGTTATAGCAATATGCTTCATATTTGATAAAAGGCTCACTGCTGCTCAATGAGATAATCGACCTGCGTGTTCTCCAACTTCGGGTTGCGTGCATACCTGGAGTTGTTGTGCAAATAAAGGCTACATTTATCAGAAGGATGGGCAGCTATCTCACGGTAATCCACATTCACCACAAAGTCGGATGGATGCACGAAACGGTAGAGGTGGGAACCCACATTATACTTCACCTTGACAGTCTGTGGAAAGGTTCTTACCACAAGGCTCTCCGGTTTGTTGATGGTTGTGATCGGCACCTCCACGCTTCCTTCCGTCAGCACATCCGGACACAGCGTGATCTTAACTTTTGAAGGCACCACCTTCGCGGAAGCAATGTCGCGCAAAGCCACCACGCGTGTCACCGTGTCGTTGAAGTTGGAGATGTCGAGATTCTCTGTCAGCACATTCTGAATCTTGTCAAGTATCTGCTTACTTGCATAGACCGTCGCATACTCCGGCACAATCTGCACATGAGCAAGATAATAATTATCCGCAGGTGCGATGTTTCCCGACAACTCAATCTTTATCCTGCGATTCAAACCATAGTTGAAGGTGAAATCCAGCTTATCATATTTCAAAGCTGTAATCGCAGTAGAGCCAAAGACTTGCTGCTTGAGCATCTTCAGCAGATCAGTAGACGGTATCTCCCCACGCCCGTCCTGCTTATCAGCATAGGCAGAGAACTTAACCATCAACGGGCGGAGCTTCTGATAAGTAGTATATACCATAATGACATACCCCTTATCCTTCAGCGACACCTTCACCGTGTCGGAAGGCTCAGAGGTTATCACCACATTCTTAGGTACTCCCGTTAAAGCCAACGGAACCTTAAACTCCACCTCGTACGTCTCATTGAGCGTCATCATCAACCAGAAGACACCACTGAGGGCTAAGAAGAAGAGAAAAATTAAAAACTCCTTGCCTGAGAAATCAGACAAGAAGGTTTTTAAGAGATGATATATACGTTTGAACGTATGCATCACGCATTATTCGGCTGTCCCTGAGTGGCATCCGCGAAGACATAACCTTTGTCCACCGTGATAACCACCCCATGAGCCACCTCCACATCAATGGTGTTCTTAGCTTGGTCGATGCGCTTCACAGTACCATAAATTCCACCGCCGGTGACGACACGGGAGCCTTCCTGAAGAGAGTTCTGGAACTCACGAATCTTCTTCTGTCTTTTCTGCTGTGGACGGACCATAAAGAAATACATGATGACGAAGATTGCAACCAGCATGAAGATCATGCCGCCGAATCCACCACCTCCTTGGGCTGCTGCCTGAGCAGCGAGAAACAATGATGTCATAAATATGATTATTAATAATTATTACTCTTTTGGCTCTTCCTGAGACGCATTGCTCTGCGGCTGTTCCTCTTCCGCCTGCTTTCCTTCAGTCTCTTCAGGTTTCGGCTTGTGCACGAATCTCACGGGTCTGCCGTTACCTTCATTCTGATAGTTGCCGTTCTGATACCCGCCATTCTGCTGCCGTCTGTCAGCATAGTTGTTTCTCTCCGGGCGCGGGGGCATCGGCTTGAGCAGCTTGCCCGTATCGACGAGATGGCGGGCAATAGCGTCCAACATACCGTTGATATAGCCGCCACTGCGCGGGGTGCTGTAGCGCTTGGCCATATCCACATATTCGTTGATCGTGACGGAGACGGGGATGTTCGGGAAGTTGAGCAGCTCGGCAATGGCAATCTGCATGATGACGATATCCATGTAAGCCAAGCGTGAGAAGTCCCAGTTGCGCGAGGCCTCGCTCATATAGCGCTGGTATTCGTTGGCATTGAGAATGGTGGCCCGGAAGAGCTTGCGTGCAAACTCGCGGTCGTCCTCATCCTTATATTCCGGCAAGAGTTCCTGATTGCCTCTCTCCTTCGGATCAAAGCGCTTGATGGTCTTGAGCACAAAGGTATCGACCACTTCTTTATCGTCGTTCCAGTAAAGGCTCTTCTCCTCCAACAATTGGTCAAGGTCCGCATTGTCCTCGATAAGCTGACGATAAAGCTTGCGCCACACCTCACGGTCTGCTTCATAGTCGCTCTGCGGTGAAGCCATATATTCTTTGTAAGTATCGCTCTGCTCTATCTTGTTGCAGAGGCTGCGCACGAAGTCTTTGTCATCATTCCATGACATATTCTTATCTTCGTTGAAACTGTTGAGCGCCTTGTTCTCCTGCAACTGCACGGCGAACTTATTGAAAATAAACTTTGTGGATGGTTCGTCCTTTCCTTCTCTTTTGTTACGAACGGAGAGTTGCTCGACGCGTTGCGTCTCCTCCTGAGTAACAGCAACAATGAGGTCAAGAAGATAATTGTAAAGGTCATATGCTTTGGAAAGGCTCAGCAACAACTCTTTTTCAGCGTTCTCAATGTTCTTGCTACCATTCTGGTAATAAGCATAGGTCAACTGCACTATTTTTGTGCGTATCAGCTCTCTGTTAATCATTTGTTCGTTCTTTGACAGTGCCTTGCACCGTTCTACATAGTTTTATGTTGCAAAAGTAGTAAATTATCATGTTTCAAACAAAAAATACAGCTAAATATTTGTTTTTTTTCAATTATCTTGTGCTATTAAGCGGAAAAGTCGTACCTTTGCACCGCTTTTCAGACTTGGAAAGTCTTCCCAGTGTGATGGCGAATTAAAAAAAAAAGTTTAATTTAGAGTAACACATTTCAAAAATGAAGGAAATCAGTATCTCAGGTAAGAAGCGCGAAGCCCTTGGTAAGAAAGCTTCTAAGGCCCTCCGTAAGGAAGGTTTCATCCCTTGCAATCTCTATGGTGAGGCAAAAGACGCCAACGGCAATCCCGAGGCGCTTGCTTTCGCTGCTCCGTTCAACGAGCTGCGCAAAGTGATCTACACTCCTCACATCTATGTCATCAAGATTAATATCGACGGTCAGGATCACACCGCTATCCTGAAGGAGATCCAGTTCCACCCCGTCACCGACGCTCCTCTGCACGTCGACTTCTACGAGGTCAACGACCAGAAGCCTATCACCATCGGTATTCCCGTTAAGCTCAACGGTCTGGCACAGGGTGTCCGCGACGGTGGCCGCATGAACCTCTCTATCCGCAAGATCGACGTTACGGCTCCTTACCAGCAGATCCCTGAGCACCTCGACATCGACGTGACGGGTCTGAGACTTGGCAAGAGCATCAAGGTCGGTCAGCTCTCCTTCGAGGGTCTGGAGCTCGCTACAGGCAAGGACGTTGTCGTATGCTCGGTGAAGATGACTCGTAACGCTGTGGCTTCTGACGACACAGCTGCCGCCGACGCTGACGCTGCCGCAGCTCCTGCTGCTGATGCTGCCGCTAAGTAAGCAACAAGTAAGACAAGATAAAGACAAAAGGAGAGCTGTGCATACAGAGCGCGGCTTTCCTTTTTTGTTTTATTGTTTAGCCGCGTCGCACGGCTCTTTTCTTCCTCATCATTCTTTTATTATTTCAATCTATACAATGGATAAATATTTGATATGCGGTCTCGGGAACCCCGGCGATGAATATGCCAACACGCGTCACAACACGGGCTGGATGGCGATGGACCATTTTGCCAAGGCCGTAGGTGCCGAATGGCGCGACCGTCGCTACGGTTTCGTGGCTGAGACTTCGCTCAAGGGCCGCAAGGTGTTCCTCCTCAAGCCCACCACTTTCATGAACCTCTCGGGCAATGCAGTGCGCTACTGGCTCAACGAAGAGAAGATAGACCAGTCGCGCCTCCTTGTCGTCAGCGATGATGTGGCACTGCCGCTCGGCGAGTTCCGACTGAAGGGCAGCGGAAGCAACGGAGGGCACAATGGGCTCGGACATATCATTCAGCTCATCGGCGAGAACTTCTCACGCCTGCGCATCGGCATCGGCAACGACTACCCGCGCGGGGGACAGATCGACTGGGTGCTGGGCCACTATTCGGCCGAAGACATGAAGATCCTGCAACCGACCCTCGACCTCTCCGTGGACATCATCAAGAGTTTCGTGCTGCAAGGGATCAACGAGACCATGAATCAGTACAATAAATTAGGGAAGCGTAAGAAATGAGCGAGAATACACCACACATGCCGAAGTTCGGCACCTCCGCCCGCATCGACAAATGGCTGTGGGCAGCGCGTGTGTACAAGACGCGCTCCATGGCTGTGGATGCCATCAAGAACAGCCGCGTCACCATCGACGGCACAGCCGTGAAACCCAGCCACATCATTAAAGAAGGCGATGTCGTCAGCGTGCGCAAGCCTCCTGTCACCTACTCTTTCAAGGTGATTGCTTGCATCGAGACACGTGTCGGAGCCAAGCTCCTGCCGCAGGTCTATGAGAACGTGACACCGGCTGAAGAATATGAGAAACTGGAGATGAGCCGCATCAGTGGGTTCGTCGACCGCCAACGCGGCACGGGGCGCCCCACGAAGAAAGAGCGCCGCCAGCTCGATGCCTTCACCGATCCGCTCATGTTCGGCTGGGACGACGATTAGGCATTGCAAGGGCGGCCCTTGTGGCCGTCCGCAAATGCATTGCATACGCCCCACCAGGAAAAAAATTGAAAAATATACAACCTAAATCTTGCGTATATCTGAAATTATTATTAAGTTTGCAACCAGTAACATGGGAACCATGGAATATGGGAACCAAATTGGAACCATGAAATATTGAAACAATGCACTGGAAACAGACAACAGCATACAGATGGGCAAACAACGTCTTCCATCTTTATTATGACGGCTTCAAGAGCATGACGGTGGGGAAAACGCTATGGTTCGTGATCCTCATCAAGCTCTTCATCATCTTCGTCATCCTCAAGCTTTTCTTCTTCCCCAACTTCCTCAAGGAGAAGGCGCCCAAGGGAAACGAGGCGGCCTACGTGTCGTCGCAGATCACGGGAAGAGCTGAATAAGGAAGCCATAAACAAACCAAGCTCATTAACTAAACAATAAATACAACAATCTTTATGATGAATCTATTATTGGACATCACGACAAATGCCGTAGACTGGTCACGCGCGCAGTTTGCGCTCACCGCCATCTACCACTGGCTCTTTGTCCCCCTTACCCTGGGGCTCGCCGTCATCATGGGCATTGCCGAGACCTGTTATTACCGCACGGGAAAAGCTTTCTGGAAGGAAGTGGCCCGCTTCTGGCAAATGCTCTTCGGTATCAACTTCGCCATGGGTGTAGCGACAGGCATCATCCTTGAGTTCGAGTTCGGTACCAACTGGAGCAACTACTCCTGGATGGTGGGCGACGTCTTCGGCGCCCCCCTCGCCATCGAAGGCATGCTCGCTTTCTTCATGGAGAGCACGTTCGTAGCCGTCATGTTCTTCGGTTGGAAGAAGGTGTCAAAAGGGTTCCACCTCACCTCGACCTGGCTCTCAGGCCTCGGTGCCACCATCTCGGCGTGGTGGATTCTCGTGGCCAACAGTTGGATGCAGTATCCCATCGGCCAGCAGTTCAACCCCGACACGATGCGCTTCGAGATGACGAGCTTCAGCGCCGTCGCCTTCTCCCCGTTCGCCGTGGACAAGTTCTGCCACACCGTCACCTCCTCGTGGATCATCGGAGCCGTGTTCACGGTCGCCGTGAGCTGCTGGTTCCTGCTCAAGCGCCGCAACCAGGAGCTCGCCAAGGCCAGCATCAAGATCGGATCCGTCGTAGGTCTCTGTGCCTCGCTCCTCGCCGCTTTCACGGGTGACAACTCCGCCTACATGGTGAGCAAGGTGCAGCCGATGAAGCTCGCTGCCATGGAAGCGCTCTACAACGGCGGCAACGACCAGAGCCTCACGGCCGTGGCATGGGTCAACCCCTTCAAGCAGCCCGACTACGAGCAGGAAGGCGAGCCCCCATTGCGCATCGGCATCCCCAACGGCCTCTCGATACTCGCCACACGAACCCTCCACGGCTACGTGCCGGGCGTCAACGACCTCATCAAAGGCTACAAGAAAGAAGACGGCACCAAAGAGCCGTCGATGCAGGAAAAGATAGCGCGCGGAAAGAAAGCCATCGCTGCCCTGCAAAGCTACCGCAAGCTCACCGACGGAAAGAAATACACACGGGAGACGCTCCCCGCCGAAGCCCGCACGCAGCTCAACACGCTCATGGCCAACATCAACTATTTCGGCTACGGCTATATCCGCGACGTCCACGAGCTCGTGCCGTTCATCCCCGTCAACTTCTGGTGCTTCCGCATCATGGTAGGCGTGGGCTGCCTCGCCATACTCTTCTTCCTCGTCACCCTGTGGCTCGTCTATAAGAAAGATGTCAGCCGCTTCAGATGGCTGCATGTCGTGGCCATCATCATGCTGCCCTTAGCTTATATCGCCAGTGAGTCGGGCTGGGTCGTCGCCGAACTCGGCCGACAGCCGTGGACCATCCAGGACATGCTCCCCGTGGGTGTTGCCGTGTCTGACATCCCTTCAAGCAGCATCGCAACGACCTTCTTCGTGTTCCTCTTCCTCTTTACGACAATGCTCGCGGTAGAGATCAACATCATGTGCAAGCAGATAGCCAAGTACCGCATGCCGGAGATGGCTAACAACTAAGTGCACACTAAATATCACTCAAAGATTTAGACAGTCATGACATATCAATTCTTACAACAATACTGGTGGTTTGTCGTCTCGTTCATGGGAGCGTTCCTCGTGTTCTTCCTCTTTGTGCAAGGCGGCAACAGTCTCATCTTCTGTCTCGGCAGGACACCGGAGGAGCGCAGGCTCATCATCAACTCCACCGGCCACAAATGGGAGTTCACCTTCACCACCCTCGCCACCTTCGGTGCCTCCTTCTTCGCCTCCTTCCCGCTGTTCTACAGTACGAGCTTCGGCGGCGCCTACTGGATCTGGATGCTCATCCTCTTCACCTTCGTGGTGCAGGCCGTAAGCTACGAGTTTCAGAACAAGCTCGGCAACTTCCTCGGACCCAAGGTCTTCCAGATATGCCTCATCATCAATGGCATCGTGGGGCCGCTGCTCCTCGGCGGTGCCGTGGCGACGTTCTTCGACGGCAGCAACTTCTACATTGAGAAGGCGAACATGACGACCGCCATCCAGCCGGTCATCAGCCACTGGGCCAATGCCAGCTATGGTCTCGACGCGCTGCTCGACGTATGGAATGTCATCTTCGGTCTCGCCGTGTTCTTCCTCGCACGTGTCACCGGCCTGCTCTACATGCGCAACAACATCAGCGACGAGACGCTGCGCGAGCGCTGCCGCAAACGGCTGCTCCCCAACGCCGCGCTCTTCCTCGTCTTCTTCCTCACGTTCCTCGTCCGCACGCTCTTCAAGGACGGGTATGCAGTGAACCCCGTGACAGGCGTCATCTTCATGGAGCCGATGAAGTATCTCCACAACCTCCTGACGATGTGGCCGCTGCTCATCATCTTCCTTGCCGGCGTGGTGCTCGTGCTCTTCGGCATCGGCAGGACGATCTTCGACCGCCAATATGTCAAAGGCATCTGGCCGGAAGGCATCGGTGTCATCCTCGTGGTGACAGTGCTGCTCCTCATCGCCGGTTGGAACAACACCGCCTTCTATCCGTCCAATGTCGACCTGCAGAGCAGTCTGACGATAGCCAACGCATGCAGCAGTGAGGTGACGCTCCGTGTCATGGCGTGGGTGACGCTCCTCATCCCTATCATCATCGCTTATGGTGCCTACTGCTGGTGGAGCATCGACAAGACGCACCTATCCAAAGCAGAGATTGAGAAAGGCGACGCATACTAATACTTTCGTTAAAACAACTCCATAGAAGACTCAGTGTTCCTTTATACACTGAGTTTTCTGTGTTTATGTATTTCTGACTCGTCACTTTTCTATTGAGACAAAATACTTTCCCTGATAATCAAGCTCTTGAAAGGATCTTGAGGTGATATAGGGTGACGCATACCCAGTGCAGGGAAGGGCTTCATGCCCTTCCCTGCACTGCCACGTCCCGACACCGTCATTTTTTATATTGAGACCCAATGCTACCCTTGATTATCAGACTTTTCACGCAGAGTTTATTGAGCCGCAGAGATGATACGTGTGAGAGGCTGAGATCGCTGAGAGGCCTTCGGCCTTGAGAGGAGAGAAGAGAGAGACCTTCGGTCTATGTGGAGAGATTGAGGAGAAATAGAGGTTGAGGAGATATAGAGGTTGAAGAGATATGCCGCAAGAATAGTGATGGTTCATCTCTGTGAACTCTCCTCAAGACCGAAGGTCTCTCTGCGTTCTCTCATTCTCAGAGGCAATAACTCTGCGGCTCAATAAACTCCGCGGCTCTGCGAGAAAATATATACGCCGCTGCGAGAATCGACTTGCATCATAGCAAGGGTTTTGTTGGTTTTCGTCAGAAAAAAAATACGACTGATTAAACATGGGTGACGCATTGACGAAGTCAAGAGCAACTCCATAGAAGCCTCAGTGTTCCTTTATACGCTGAGTCTTCTGTTTTTTTATGTATTTGAAATACCACACACCAATACGTTAAACTACATCGTGTCACGTCTGTGACAAGATCGTGACACAACTGAGGCAGGATCGTGACACGTCTGTGACAAGATCGTGACACAGCTGTGACAAGATCGTGACACAACTGAGGCAGTGTAGTTTAACGTTTTTGGTTGACTACTTTAAGCCTTATTTTTAATGTTGGTTGACCTGGTAAAACATTACTTTTATATTTGGTTGATACGTGTGCGGCTTAGTCACGCTTGTGGTTGACACAGCCGCTGCGTTAGCAAAAAAACATAACAGAACAAGAGA
>ONBC01000048.1 GCA_900315955.1 uncultured Prevotella sp. | reverse complement strand
TTTTAAAGCCATTCTTCAACACTATGTCATATAATTCCTTTTGCTTGCTGTCCATTTGTAAAATTACAGATTTTGTGCGATGGCTGTTGGGCATTTTGTAGTTCAGTTGGTACATTGTTTTGGTCAGCCGTCCTGCCCGGTATAGTGTTATATCAGACTTGGCTGCCTTCAGCTCCAGTTCAAGTTCCAACATTATTGTATAGGCCGTGAAGTATATGCGGAGTTCGTCCTCCTTATTGCTTTTTCCAAAAGAAGCCCTCCATTGCTGTTGAACGATCCATTGACCGTCAACTTACTCTGTTCTAAATTCATCGAACTCACGTTACAATTACATCTTTCCCCTCATCGTCACTTGTTACTACATGGTAATGCATGGTAATGCATCGAATATGAACTATGCAATAAATAGGGCCTAATTTGCATGATTTTCTCCCAAGATTCTGTAAATAGTAAAAAACACTTTCTTTGATGAATCTTTTGAACAATTGATTGAATCATGAGAACATATCGATGAGCCAATGTAATGAATAATATGTACTTTTGTAGCCAGATTATTAATGATTAAAACAATAGATTATGACGACAACAACATTAACAAGAAAAATAAGCAACTGCATCATTTATAACTTTAACAATGATGATAGCCATAACAGCCATGGCTCAAGATGAAATGCGTATGGGGAAACTTATACTTATGCCGTCAAAGGACAAGATACGCTGAAACTTGATGTCTATACCTGCCTATCGGCAAGGCCTTCCGACAAGCAATTGGCATACGTATATTCTTGTGGTGGAGGATGGGAATCAGGAACTCGTGCTGATGCAAAGATGATGCAAAAGTTTGCCAGGAAAGGTTATGTAGCAATCTCCATCGACTACAGGCGCATGATTGAACGAATGAAAAAAGAGGATGTCAACGTTATGGATGCTGAGCATTGCAGTTCCTATTCGAAAGCGATCCCGTAACTTTGTACCCACATATATTAAAAAATATGAAAGCGAAATTATTTTTATTAGTATCTTTATGCTGCGTTCAGTGTGAGTCTATCTTCGCTCAGATTCCTTTTCTGAAACAGGTACATAATACCACGCAGCTATTTGTCGATAACAAACCGTTTCTGATGCTTGCAGGTGAGGTACACAACTCTTCAACAGGGAGTGTGGAGAACATGCGTGCAATATGGCCACGCCTGGCAAAGATGAACTACAACACCGTTATTGCACCTGTTACATGGGAGCTGATTGAGCCAGAGGAAGGAAAGTTTCACTTTGAACTTGTTGACAGCATGGTGGTTGGGGCGCGAATGAACAATCTCCGTCTTGTCATTCTATGGTTCGGCAGTTGGAAGAATGCAAAATCCTCATATGTGCCTGCATGGGTCAAGCAGGACCGTAACCGTTTTCCACTGGCAGTAAGGAAAGATGGAAGTTACAACTATACTCTTTCGCCTCATAGTCGCAATACTCTAGAAGCTGACAAAAAAGCATTCTGCAAACTAATGGCACATATAAAGTCCATCGACAGCAATCATCATACAGTCATTATGGTGCAGGTAGAAAACGAGGTAGGCACCCTGACGGAATCAGAAGGGTTCCCCCCAGCGCCTAACATCGCCATGCGTGACTACTCCCCTGCAGCCAACAAAGCCTTTTGCAGCAATGTACCAACGTCACTAATGAAATGGTTGAAAACACATCAAAAACAACTTCATCCGGCCATTGCCACAGCATGGGCAGCCAATGGAAAAAAGACGGAGGGTACTTGGGAACAAGTTTTTGGAACAGGTAAAGCAGGAAAAGTCTATACACAGGAAGAGATAGTCAGAATTCTAAAGCATATATTCATGCCATCGAAAGACAACCAGCTCAGCACGGAAGAACTTACTGCATGGATGAAAGAGTATCCTTATCTGACGGAGGAGATATTCAACGCCTGGTATTTCGCCACATATATCAACGAGATAGCCAGTGCAGGAAAAGCGATTTATCCATTGCCCATGTATGTGAATGCCTGGCAAAAAACCATTATGGCACGGGAGCCGGGTCGCTATCCATCTGGTGGTCCGCAAGGGCATCTTATTAATATTTGGCAGGCTGCAGCACCTAATATCGACTTCTTTGCGCCAGACATTTATTTGACAGATTTCTATTCAGAGATATGTGATGGATACACTGCAGAGGGCGGACCATTATTTGTGCCAGAGACAATGGCTACACCAGATGGTGCAGCCCGAGCTTTCTACACTTTCGGGAAATATAGCACGCTGGGCTATTCTCCTTTTGGTGTCGATGGAGGAGGTTTGTTTCTTTCGGCTGATACCACAGACACTACGTACCGCCAAGTGTATCAGTATCTGTCCTACCTGACCCCCGAGATTACAAAGCGTCAGGGAACATCCGATATTGCAGGCCTGCTGATTGATAAACGGCATTCTACTGACGAGGTTGTGATGGGTGACTATACTATCAGTATCAGACCCTATTCAAAATCTGATGTATTCGGCACAACAGGTGCTCTTGTTAAAAATGAAACCAAAAATGAGGAAAATGTTGCTGGACTTTTGGTTATCAGGCTTGGCAAGAACGATTTTCTTGTTGCTGGTGGAGTCGGAGAACTGGCCGTCAACATTCGTCATAACAAGGCCGTCAAGACAGATTACCTTTCTGTAGATGAACTCCGGTTTGACACAAAAGGGAATACTTATTATCATCGCTTGAATGGTGACGAAATTTCAAGTGCCAACGGGCCTGTCATCCAAAAGGGGCAGGTAAAGGCATTCAGAATAAAAGTATTTGAATATTAAGCGTAGAAAAAAAGAGAAGTAATCGTCATAGAAATTCTGATGCGACTACTTCTCTTTTTATTCTTATTTCAATGACTCCTGATTCTTATCCTTTACATATTTCAAGACAGCCTCAGGACTCAAGCCCATCCGCTTAGAGAAATACTTCAGCAGATTCTTCGGACCTTCATAATCCTCTTCGACAGCTTCGACCGAAATTTTTTCCTTATTGATTACAAGCCGATCAATGAAAGAGAGCATCTCATTACCGTAATTCTCAAAAGGAGTACCAGACATCACATGATCATATTGCTGTCCGATGTAGAGCATATACGGGACTTTCATCTCCTTCAGGCTTTTGGCTATCTGCTTAGAACCTACAAACTTATATCCACCTTTGGGAAGCACAATCTCGTCGAATGGAACTTGCTCATCGGCATTGCCATGAAACATCATGATTGGGCAGGGCGTATGTTTCCAAGTAAGGTTGTCATTTATGCCAAGCATAATGGCACCCGCACCGCCAATTACACCGGCATAGTGAAAACCCTTTGGAAGATGCTGCTTTGCCAATTCCTTTTCATTGCAAAGCCAGTTCTCTGCCATTATACTATTAATGGCACCCGCACTACCACCACCTATGATGAATTTAGTTACATCTGCATTCCACTCACCGGCATGATTAACCATAAAGCTCGTAGCATCATAAAGATACTCCACTGATGTCTGAATGGCTTCCCAAATGATATCAGAATAAACCTTGTCGTCCCACACGTCTGCAGACTTTCCGAACATCGGAACATGATTCAGTTTCCCCTGGCTTCGGGCTATGGCAATTCCAAGAGGATAGTCCATGGAAGCCACCACCATGCCTGCTTGGACCATCTTTCCGAAACTTGTTGAGGGATTAACGTCAATGGCCCGGTCGCCACCGCCCCATCCTCCTCCATGAATCTGGAGGAAGACAGGTCGTTTGCCAGAGACTTTAATGGATGGGTCCCAATACACATCTAACTTGAAGGTATCCCGGAACGCATACGTCTCTTTATGGATAGACGATGCACAAGTCTGTGCCTTTAGTGTCGTAATTGACACTAAAGACATGACTATCATAATAAATAAAATTTTCTTCATTACTCTATATTAAACGTTTATTTTACAACGTTAGTATATGACAACTCAGTTTTTCCGCCTGTAGCGCCATTAGCATCAACCATAGAAGCACCAGACAATACGAAATTCAGTTTCCCTTCGGATTCAGTAATGACCAGTGTTCCACCGTTGAGATAGTAGTTGACACCATCCTCAATATAATACGAACCGAAAGCATAACCATAGAAATCTGCACCTTTCGATAATTGTCCAAAGTTATTACAAGGATCGGCAAACTTGTATGTTCCTGCCAGGCTGCTGGCATCTTTTTTTGTACGGAACACAAACTGTGCCAGTGTGTTCTCGCCTTTTTTTATGGCCACAGTATGCTCATCTGAAGCTGCATCGTCCGAGTTGGTAATCTTGTCGGTATATGTTATGTCGTCTGATACAACGGGGGTTGGAACATCAAACTTAATCTTTCCGGTATAAAGAGCATAGAGATCATTGCCATTGTCAATCGTAATCTTATAATCGCCATCTGTCTTCTCAACACTGATAGTGCCGCTATCGATAAATTTCGAGTCTACCTGCATACCGTTCGCCATAGTTGTCCAAAGGCTGAAAACAGGCAAAGGAAGCACCATGCCGAACATTTCATAATTGTAGGTATATCCTTTCAGGAATGTTCCTGCAGTATATTGTCCAGCCGGACCGTTGTAGACAGCGTCAGCGGCCGTATAAATACCAGTTGACAATTCTTGTTTTGATGTAATCAACGTAATGCTAGCAAGGTTTCCGGAACCTTTATAAGTAGCGTTTCCCCCTGTTACCGTACCTGTGACTCCAGCATCGCCTATAGCCAAATATACTTGATACAGGCTTGTGCCATCTATCGGCTTAATATCAGCCTGAATGACATTCACCAGTGGCGATGGTTTACGTACATAGGTAAGGTCGCCTTCTGAGGTCATTTTCACAGGTGTTTGGTCATCTAGCCACACCATAGCCGATAGTGTGTAGTGGTCCTTCTCTTTCTCCACGGATAGGGATCCGCGGTCAATGGCATGTTCCACTCCTGCCATAACGACCTTCGAAGAATTTGCCAGGAACGAGTTGCGCTCGTAATTTTGACTCAGAGTATATGTGCCCGCTTCCAGATAGTATTTTTTTCCTAGGACAGCGAAAGTTGCGGTATTGTTGCCATCCGACATTTTTATGTTGAAAACGTTCATGCCGTCATGTTCAGTCACACCTTCATCCGTCAGCGTGTTCAGTTCAAGACTGGTTGGCTCTGGGAACAGACCAGTCAGAGGATCCACAGCATCGTTCTGACAAGATGCCATGCATATCATCATGCATGCAGCCATTACGGCATAGTACAAGTTATTTATATATTTCATAGTTCTTGTTATTTTTCGTTTATCGGCTTACCAACCGGGATTTTGCTTAATAGCCCGGTTTATTCTGATCTCACTGGCCGGATAAGGCAGATATTCGTTCTTACCCACTTTATAACCATAGGTGTCACTGAACTTTTTCCATACCACTTTTCCGTCAGCTCCAAAAACAGGTGTCACTTCTCCACGATTTTTTAACGTTTGAGCAGCATCACCCCAACGTTGCAAATCCTGATAACGCACACATTCGTTGCAAAGCTCCAACTGCTTTTCTTTCTTAATAGCTTCCAAAGTACATGTCTTGAAAGGAAGTTTGGCACGTGTACGTACCTCGTTCAGATATTGGTTTGCCTTGCCCTGGTTGCCTGCGCCCAACTGTGCCTCCGCAGCCAACAACAGGACCTCAGAGTAACGCATCCAGCGGATATTGTTTCCATAGTCCAATGGTGTCCCTATTCCTGTAGCATCAGTTTCCATGTGATTTTTCCACATATAATATCCTTCGCCATAAAGCGACATTCCATCTTTGAATGTATATCCATGCTGAGCCATAAAGTCGGGAGTCTTGATGGTCTGGTTCAATCGGTAGCCATTGACACCCTCTTCGGAAACAAAAGCGTTATACAGGTCACTTGTAGGCTGGTTTCCGCTGAACCCTACAGGGCCCAAGTTCAAGTCTCCCAGCTTCGTATCGTATAATGCAGGATGGACTCCTGTGAATGCAGGGTAGAGGCGCATGCATTGCCCAGGATTGCTTTCGTCAACCACAAAGTTGGATTCGAACATGCTTTCACGGTTATTCTCATGATGCACAGACCAAATATCGGCGTACTCACCCTGATAAAGGCCATATAAGCCACTGTTTATTACCTCATCTAACACATTGGCAGCCTCCGTATACTTTTTTTCCCAAAGATAGACTTTGCCAAGCAGCGCCTGTGCGTATTGTTTTGTAAAGTGATAGACAGTATTATCATCTATACTTGACTTCTGGACCAGCATGCCTGAATTGATGGCATCAAGCAGGTCCTTTTCCATGAATGCCCAAAGAGCGGTAGGATCAGCATTAGGCTGAGCTGAGTCGTCACTCCCAAGAAGATGGTCTACCAATGGCGGATTGCCCCAGAGTGTTGTCAGTTCAAAATACATCCAGGCACGTGCCACTCTGGCCTCCGCCTGCGCCCTACGCACCGTTTCAGATTCTCCGCTCAGATTGTCAAGCACCACATTGCATTTTCCTATGACGTTATAATAACCGCTGAAAAGAGATTCCAAATTTGGATTGCTGGAATCGAAAGTATAGTCGTTTATTTTCCAGTAGTCACCTTCGTGTGAGTCGCAGCCACACCAGATATCATCAGAAAGAATATTCTTGATTAAGAAACTGTTAAGCTCCAGACCTGAAATATCCTTATAAACGGCTGTCAGCACCTCATTGGCATCTTCGTCCGTTTTATAATAGGATGTCTTGTTCAGCACACCGTGCTGCTGGATATCCAGGCAGTCTGTACAAGAGCATAACCCTAAAGCCATTAGGCAGGCTACAGCTAAAAATGTATGTTTTTTCATGAGATTCATCATTTAGAATGTTACATTAAGACCAAAAACCACTTTCTTTGAACTTGGATAGAGGCCTGTGTCTACACCTGCGGCATTGCCGGCTCCTACCACCTCGGGGTCATAACCCGGATAGTCTGAGAACGTGAAGAAGTTCTCCAGTGAACAGTAAGCACGCAGCCTGTCTATTTTCAGCTTCTGTATCAGTTTGGTCGGCAATGTGTAGCCCAACTGAATTTGCTTTATTTTGAAATAGGAGCCATCAAAAACATGAGCTGAAGAAGTCAAGAACATGTTCCGGTCGATCGATGCTTTTGGCATGGAAGCTTTTGTATGTTCCGGAGTCCACCGGTCATCGGTGTAGCATGTCAGGATGTTATTTGTAAATCCAGTCGAAACATTATAGAGGTTGAAGATGTCTACACCTCCTACTCCACTGCCAAACACCATCAGGTCAAGACCCTTCCATGCCGCATTGATCGTAATACCATAAGTGTAGTCAGGTATACCCTTACCGATATAGGTCTTATCGCTCTCACCTATCTTCCCGTCCTTATTTAAGCCTGCATAAATAGGTTGTCCATCTTCCGGATTCACACCTTCATAACGGTAGCCATAGAAGTACCATGCCGGCTGTCCTTTTTCAAAACGAGTCAGTACAGATTTAAAGGCTACGGATGCACCGTCAATGGCATCAACCGTGTCATAAACTCTGGTCACCTTATTTTTCAGCGTTGTCAGATTTGCCTGTATGCCATATGAGAAATCACCAATGTTGTCTCTCCATCCCAGCTCAAATTCGAAACCCTTATTGGTCAGACTTCCAGCATTGATGGGTGAAGCAGCGAATCCGGCAATGTTCGACATCTTTGCTCCAGAGACGATGAGGTCTTTGGTGTTTTTGTGATAGTAATCCCCGCTTATTGACAGCCTTCCTTTCAGCAGACGCATATCAATGCCGAGATCAAACTGCTCAGAGGTTTCCCATTTCAATTTATAATTACCTAATGATGTCGGAGCATAGGCATAGCTGTAATTCAGATCGTTGGTAAATACGTAGCTGCCATATTTTGCCACCGTAGCATCATACATATAGTTGCCAAGAGATGCCAATGAGCCGTTCTGTCCCCAGCTGGCACGAAGTTTCAAGTGGTCCAGCCAAGAGTTGGTGCTCTTCATGAATCTCTCATTACTGATGACCCATCCTGCACTGGCAGCCGGGAAGTATCCCCAACGGTTGTCTACAGGCAGGACAGACGAATCGGCAGCATCGGCGCGGAGTGAAAACTGCAGCAGATAAGTATTCTTATAATCATAGTTCACCCTACCGAAATAGGCCAATTTACGAGTATATGATGGTTCTCCGCCATAGATGTTTTTTGATGCTCCTGCAGTGGCGTATGCAAAATACATGAAATTCGGGTCGTTTCGAGAGAATCCCAGGTCTCCATTACCATTTCCCCCCATGGTGCCAGTAACGCCGAAGTTACGAGTCTCACTATAAGAAGAGCCAAGCATCACATTGAAGCTGTTGTTTTTAGCCGTAAAGTTATATGATGCAAAATTCTCCCACTGCCAGTAGTTCGTGCTTGTACTTGATGCCGATACAGAGATGGCAGGTGAGTAGGCACCTGAACTGTAGATGGAAAAATATGGATAGCTTGCGCCATAATTTTCACTATGGAAGAAGGAATAGGATAGCCTGCTGGTAAACACCAGATTCTTGATAGGAGTGATATTCATAAAAGTAGTACCACTAAGGCTCGCTATCCTATTTTCATTATGTCCTCTATGAGCAAGAATCAACGGGTTAGAAGCATTGGTGGATATGTAGGGAACAATACCATAATAGTTGCCTTTACCATCTTGAAGTAGCGGGCCCAGTGCCTTTGTGTCATGGTTCAGTTCACTCCGCATTAGTGGCGGCATATTCTCCAATGTATATGTAGGAGCATACAGCGGAGGAGTAATCAAGGACGAGGCAATGATGTTATCCGTTGCTCCTCCGTCGGCCAGAGAGTTGGTCTTCTGATAGTTTAAGTTATTATTGGTTCCTATTTCAAGCCATGGCTTCACTTTGTAGCTGGCATTAATCATGCCGCCATAAGAGCGCTGTGTGTCTTCGTTTCCTTTGATCATACCATTATTATCAAGATAGGACCCGGAAATATAAAATTGTCCTCTGTCACTTCCGCCCTGGAAACTGATATTATGCTTCATAAAGAGAGAAGGCTCAAAAGTGGCATCTGTCCAATCGGTGTTGGTCTTGAAGTCCCAGTTTTGATAGATGGACTCCATATTGATTACGCCACGCTCATTATAATATTGTATAAACTGCTCTGAGTTCATCACATGCGGGACCTTTGCCAAACTCTGACTGGCAATCTGCATGTCATAGGATATTTTACCATTACCTTTACCTTTCTTGGTCGTAATTAGAATCACGCCATTGCCGGCTGCTGCTCCATAGATGGCTGCCGAGGCACCATCCTTAAGAATCTCCATGCTCTCTATGTCATTCGGGTCAAGATTGCCTGCACTTGTAGACACACGTCCGTCAATAACAAACAGAGGCGCACTGCTGCCATTGGAGCCAATACCACGAATCTGAATATTCGGCGTACTGCCCGGCTTCCCGGATGAAGAATAAGCTTGCACGCCCGAGGCTTTACCGGCAAAAGCCTCGTTAATGTTGCTGATGGCACGGTTCTGGATATCTTCTGCTTTCACCGTACTCAGAGAACCTGTAAGGTCACTTTTCTTCTGAACGCCATAACCGACCACTACGACCTCATCCAAGGCTTTGGTGTCCGGCAAGAGCTTCACATCAAGCCGACGCGTTGCCTTGTGGTCCTCCTGGAGGTAACCGACGTATGAGAATTCCAATACTGCATCGGCACTTGCCGATATCTGATAGTTTCCGTCAAGATCGGTGACTGTGCCGCGAGTGCTTCCTTTTACCTTGACGGTTACACCTATCAAGGGCTCATGCGTGTTCTTGTCCGTCACTGAACCTTTCACAAGCAGCTCTCCTTGAGCCAAAACATTCTGTATTCCTATTAGACACATCAAAAGAAATACAGTTGCTAATCTTTTTTTACGCTGTTTCATCATTTTTTAATAATTAGGTTCTGTAAATTGAGATATCATATACTTATTCCGGAAGGAATTTTACGTCCTTCATGAAGTCTATCATTAATGACAACCAGTTGTCAACATTCTTGTTAAACTTAGAAGCGCCAAAACCATGATTACAATCCCAGAAAGTATGAAGTTCCGTCGGCACCTTAGCCTTGCGCCAAGCATGGTAAACATTCTCCGGCTCGTCTGCGTGGAAAATATCGTTGACGGGTGAACAAAGCCATACCGGGCCTGCACCGGAAGGTACTTTCACATCAGGTGTCCATCCACCATAGATGATGCCAGTAAAATTAGGTTGGGTCTCCGGCGTATTGTAAAGCGTTTGATGCATGGAAGTAATGGCACCTGCCGAGAAGCCCATGATGCCAATCTTATTTGCATTCAGATTCCAATTACTCGCATTCTGACGAACCACTTTCATAGCCTGATTGGCATCAGCAAAGGCCAGATTCTCGTAGGGCACTTCGCTGCACCACTCTGTGACAGAGGGATCCTGAGTATGAAACTTTTCTACACTTTTCTGTTTGCTAACCTCAACCAGAGGCATATATACACTCAAGAACTCTTTTACGTCTTTTGGAGCACGACCGTCTTTCATCAGCATCGGATTCGTGCGATACTTCAATACAAACACGGTTATGCCCTGCTTAACAAGCTCCTTAGCGGCAAGCTCTCCCTCTGTACGAATAGACAACATGCAGAAGCCACCGCCGGGGCAGACGATCATGGCCGTGCCGTTAGGTTTCTCTGGCAGATAAACTTTCATCGTAGGCTCCACGACATTGAGAACAATGGGATTAGAGGTACTTGTGAACGTCACTTCCTGATGCTTCCAGTTCTCTGAGCCCGGTGCCTTCCCTTGATAAAGTTTGATTACCTGACCGTCTGTCAGACATTTCTGCGGATTTTCTCCGCTTGCCATTGTGGATAAACCACATAGCAATGCGATTGCCAATAAAAGTTTTTTCATCATTTTATATTGTTAGTTATAGCTTAAATTCATACTTTCCCGATTTTAGTTCCCGCTTCTTGCCACCTAACAGCAGGGTGGCGGTGGTGTTTGCCGGAATCTCCACCTGATAGTAGGTCTGTCCCTTCTTTCTATACCATCCACATGAGACGCGCCCGTACATGGTATCATAATATCCTCGCACAAAGTCGAGCCTGTCGGTGGTTTGCGGCTCTAACAGAATATGCTTATACCCCGGCTCCTTAGGATCAGCTTTTATGCCCAGGGTGTACTGCATCATCCACTCTTCCACAGCCCCATAACTATAATGGTTGAAAGAGTTCATCCTGACCGGTCCAAAGCCGTTCTGTCTGGTATATGAGTTCCACCGTTCCCAGATGGTGGTTGCACCCTGTGTCACAGGATAGAGCCAGGATGGAAAGGTCTTGTTAAGAAACAGGTTGTATGCGGTGTCGCTGTGCCCGTTGTCCGAAAGAACCTCGTTTAAGTAGGGCGTACCTATAAATCCTGTCGACAGATGACCGTTTTGCTTGGCTATAGCCTTCTGCAGCCATTGCGCAGCCCGAGCATTGTCATTAAAGAGCTCCGCTTTCAGTGGCAGGACATACGAAGTTTGTGTATCTTCCAAGGAGTCCTTAACCATCTTTTTAGGAACAAAGAGCCCCTTCATATAGCCTGCGGGAGTATAGGTTCTACCCGATGGGTCAACAAAAGTGGCGTTGAATGCCTTTTTAATATTCCTGTAGACCTGCTCATAACGTGCCGCATCAGCGTCTTTCCCTAAAACGTTTGCGGTCGCTTTCATCAACAGTGCATCATAGGCCCAATAGGCTGTGTTGGTGATTTGGTTGTTGGTCTGTTCAAAACCCAGCCAGTCGCCCAAACCGTCACAAGGTTGGAGCCATTCTTCAGCCCTGCCACTCAGATACTCCATATAACGTTTCATCGAGGGGTAACTCTCTTGGAGTATCTCTTTGTCTGCATACTGGCAATAGAGATGCCAGGGCACGATAATGCCTGCCTCACTCCATCCGATAGCCCCACCGCCGCGTGTGCCGGAATTGGGCATTCCCACCTTTGGAGAATAATCAGCAAAATTGCCCTTCTTGTCTTGATTGTCTCTTACGCTGTATAACCATCGGTGCATGAAAGGTGCCACATTATAATTATAGGTGGAACTGAGTGAGAAAATCTGGCCGTCGCCTGTGTATCCCAATCGCTCGTCACGTTGAGGACAATCGGTGGGTACGGCGAGGAAGTTACCCCGCTGTCCCCAGAGTATATTCTCGTACAGGCGGTTGACCAGCGTGTCTGAAGTCTCATAGTGGCTTGTCTGTGGTCCAGCCAGCGAATGCATCACCAATCCTTTCACCTGATTCAAGGGCAGGGGGGCATCCAGCCCTTCTATCTGCACATATCTGAATCCGTGGGACGTAAATGCCGGTGAAATGGTCTCTTCGCCACCTTTGCAGATATAAGTATCCGTAGACAAGGCACTTCGATAGTTGTCGGTGTAGAGCTGCCCTTTCTTTTCCTCATACATGGCTTGGGTATATGGATTCACAGGCTGGGTAGGAATCTCCTCCGGCCAAAGCATCTCGCCATATCGGAGTGTTATTTTCTGTCCGCGTCTTCCATTAATTCTCACCATCGGCGTGCCGACCATGTTTTGTCCCATATCATAGATATATGTATGCGGAAGAGGTTGTGAGAGACGGCAGGCGGTGAGCGTATCCCGGGCCTGGATAGCACTGCCTACGTAAGCCTGTATCGTGACGCTGTCGGCAGGTTGTGGATAAACGTTTACCCCCTTCCAACCTTGCTGACGGAAATGAGGCATCGACCAGCCTGCTTGCTCTTTGGTAGCATCGTACGTCTCGCCATTCTGTATATCGTTTTCACGGACCGGACCATCATCATAACACATCCAGTCAGGTCCGGTGACGATGATCTTCCGGGTGCCGTCCGTGAAGTCGATGACAAGCTTCCCCATCAGCGAGAGACTGATGCCATACTGATCCTGCCAGTCGGTCTGATAACCGTTGAAACCACTCCACCAACCATTGCCCAAATAAGCTCCGATGGCATTGTCACCCTGTTGCAGAAGATCAGTCACATCAAATGTGTTGTAGAACATGCGCCAGCGATAGTCGGGCCATCCCGGATCCATAAAATCAGTCCCTACTTTTTTGCCATTGATGTAACATTCGTAAATGCCACGTGCCGACAGGTAGAGTCGCGCCCTGCGGATAGCCTTCTCAGCAGAGAACTCCTTTCTAAGCATCGGTGCGCCACCGGCCTCTGTCTGACTGCCGTCGCTGTATAAGGTGGTATGCCAAACAGGGTCTGTCAGTGTCAAAGCCGAGATTCCTCCCTGCTTCTCAAATTTCCAAAGCCGGCATTGGTTGTACTGCTTGTTTCCCGGTGCGGGCTCAATCTCAAAACTGGCCTTCCGACCGGCTGTAAGGATCTCTTCAAGGGTCTTGGGTTGTTTGGAAGGGTCCGGATAGGTGTTCTCTATTTTTTGGCCATTAATGAAGATGTCCATACGGTAGGTGCGCGCATACTGCGATGAAAAAACATTCAACTTGACGTGCTGTATGCCTGGTTGGAGAACATGTGCAACATTCTCACAGCCGTCTACAATCTCCTTACCGCCGATGAAATGAGAAATGGTCAGTTGGCCGCCCTTTAAGGCCACCTGGCAATACATATCACCTCGCTTGCCAAAGATAAAAGCGGAAGTATCTTCTGTGTCATAATCAACTATGAACGTAGAACGGTAAGGAGAAAGCAAAACTTTTGATGAGCCAATCCATTGGGCACCGCACCATGCCTGCTGACCAGCGACACCCAATCCTGTTTCGAACCAGCTGTCTTCTTTTGACTCCGATTCTCTGTTATGATTGTCCCATACCCTCACCTTATAATAATAGCGGGTAGCAGGCTGCAACGGGCCATGATAAGGCATCTGAACAGAATGACTGTCTAAAATCTTTCCCGAATCGTAAACAAATATCTTTTTTGCAAGATCTTCCTTTGAGGCCGCAACCTGTATCTGATAAGCTGTTTGGCTTATGCCACGCTCATCACTTTGCATCTGCCAGCTCAGGTTCGGCAATTCATCAATGCCCAATGGATTCTGAAGATAATTGACCGTCAGATGCGTCACACGCACCTTGGCCGTTCCTAAGACAGGAAAGGCTATGAGAAAGATTGCTGCACAAGTCTTAAACGTGTTCATTTTTCCATATAGATTATTTCAGTTGCAAAAGTATTATAAAAAGCAAAAAAACACTTGACAATATGTTTTGTCGATTCAACCAATTGTGCAAAATCGTTTGGGTATCGGCATTTTCACAATATTTTTTACAAATAGTCGAACGGATGTAACAACACAGTCTCTATTCATACTTCATCAACGCGCCACCCCATAATGCATGGCTGATACAATAAAGGTCAACTCCCAACTCTCGTGAAACCTCTTCGAGGTTATGACACGCTCGCAGACGTTGCACCAAGTCGCATATAAGGCTGTTCGGCACGATCCGGAAAGGAAAAGAAACTGCCAATGCCATTTTTCCCTTTCATTCTTTTTCTCACTATAGCTTTTTTATTAATTTTGCAGGGAACAAAGAATGACGACAGAAACACAAAGACATTATGGAAATAGACAAGAAAAAGAATCAGGAAGAGTTTGAGAGCCTGCTGCGCTCCACGAAACGCGAAGGCATGGATTATGTCATTGAAGACCTGGAGAAGGGTGGCTTCTTCGAGGCACCAGCCTCAGCCGGTCACCATCTCAACATCGAAGGGGGCCTATGCCAGCACAGTCTCAACGTGTGCAAGGCCGGACTGATGATCTACGACGGACTGAAGAACCTTGACGCGTCCTCGGCCGGAGAGGTGAAGCGCGAAAGCGTCATCATCGCTACGCTGCTCCATGATGTCTGCAAGACAGACATCTACAAGAAAACCGTCAAGAAACGCAAAAACAAGCTCGGACAATGGGAAGACGCGGAAGGCTACAACGTCAGCTATAAGGATTTCCCTATGGGGCACGGAGAGAAGTCGGTGATCATGCTGCTGCTCAGTGGCCTCGACCTGCAAGACGACGAGATGCTCGCTATACGCTGGCACATGGGGGCCTTCGGCCTGAATATGAACTCGTATGAAGACGAGCGCTGCTACGACACCGCACGACAGGAGTACCCGCTGTGCTGCATCGTGCAGTGCGCCGACTCAATGGCAGCAGCCATCATGGAAGTGACGGCGGAAGACAGAGAGAATTTATAATGTTGAATGTTAAGTGTTGAATGTTAAGTGTTGAATGAGGTAATGTATAATGTAGAGTGTACAATGGACGACCTTCCCGCAGTTCCAGAAGAGTGAGGTCAACGGAGCCAACGCCCTACCCCTCTATGGCTGGCCGAAGGCAAAGAAAGGTGTCACCGGCACCTACGCACTCAAGCTGACCAAGGTCATGGAAAAGCTCTATAATAAGGACATGACGATTGTCGAGGCGGCAATCGCTAAAGCCGTGGCAGCAAAATAGAGCACCCCGAAACCATTATTTTCTGCTTTTCTTTGTCATTCTCGCTTAAATGATGTATTTTTGCACAACAAATAGGATGACGATTCATATACCAATATAATTATGGGACTTTTAACAGGAAAGACAGCTCTCATCACAGGAGCTGCACGCGGCATTGGCAAGGCCATTGCCCTGAAGTTTGCTAAGGAAGGCGCCAACATCGCCTTCACTGATTTGTTCATCGACGAGGAGCACGGCGGTCTGCAGACCGAGCGTGACATCCAGGCGCTCGGCGTCAAGGCCAAGGGTTATGCCAGCAATGCGGCTGACTTCGCGCAGACTGCTGATGTCGTGGCAAAGGTGAAAGAGGAGTTCGGCTCTATCGATATTCTGGTCAACAACGCCGGTATCACGAAGGACGGACTGATGCTCCGCATGACAGAGCAGCAGTGGGACGCTGTCATCAACGTCAACCTGAAGTCGGCCTTCAACTTTATCCACGCCTGCGTACCGGTGATGATGCGTCAGCGCCAGGGCTCGATCATCAACATGTCGAGTGTCGTCGGTGTGCACGGCAATGCCGGACAGTGCAACTACGCTGCCTCCAAGGCGGGCCTCATCGCCCTGGCAAAGAGCATCGGTCAGGAGATGGGGTCTAAGGGTATCCGCGCCAACGCCATCGCGCCGGGCTTCATCGACACAGCCATGACGCAGGCACTGCCCGACGACATCCGCAAGGCATGGATCAAGAACATTCCACTGCGTCGTGCCGGAACGGTCGACGACATCGCCAACACAGCCCTCTACCTCGCTTCTGACCTCTCGAGCTACATCTCCGGTCAGGTCATCCAGGTTGACGGCGGTATGAACATGTAATAATGTTGAATGTTAAGTGTTAAGTGTTGAATGGTGTCAATGGTTAGTGTTAAGTACTAAATTACTCATTCGAAATTATCAATTAAAACATTCGACATTAGGACATTCGACATTAAGACATTCGACATTGAATCAATTAAACACTTAGCATTCAACATTTAACATTGCTATATGCGTGTTGTTTACGAAGATAATCATATCATCATCGTCTATAAAGAGAGTGGTGAGATCGTGCAGGGCGACAAGACCGGCGACCGTCCGCTCTCGGAGACGGTGAAGGAATATATCAAGGCGAAGTACCACAAACCGGGCAATGTGTTCCTCGGGGTGGTGCATCGCCTTGACCGTCCCGTGGCGGGCCTTGTCGTCTTTGCCCGTACGTCCAAAGCATTGTCTCGGTTGAACGACATGTTCCGCAAAGGGGAGGTGCACAAGACCTATTGGGCGATCACCCACGAGATGCCGCCGCAACCCGAAGGCACGCTGACCCACTGGCTCACACGCAACGAGAAGCAGAACAAGAGCTACGCCTACGACCATGAGGTGCCGGGGGCGAAGAAAGCTGTCCTGCAGTATAAGGTGATAGCCAACAGTGACCACTACCATCTGTTGGAGATCCACCTCCTCACGGGCCGTCATCACCAGATACGCTGTCAGCTCGCTGCCATGGGCTGTCCCATCAAAGGCGACCTCAAATACGGTGCACGCCGCTCTAATCCTGACGGCAGCATCTCACTGCTCTCCCACGAGGTGGAGTTCATCCACCCTGTCTCCAAAGAGCCTATCCATGTCGTCTCTCCGTTGCCCGACGACAATCTGTGGAAAAGTTTTCAAAAATAGATCTGCCGGTCTCTGTGTCCATGCCCTTTTCATAACGAAAAAAGCATAATGGTGACGTGACACGGACGAGACACGATGGAAGCGCGCAGGTATTACACGATGAAAAGTTATGAGAAGATTTTTCCTGGAATCTTCAGTGCGTCACCCATGTTTAATCATTCGCATTCTTTTCCTGACCAAAACCAATAAAACCCTTGCTGTGACGCAAGGGCTGCGCCCTTTGTTTCTTCTCCGCCCCCGGCTTGCTCCGAAGCAAGCTTCGGCAAGCCGGAGCCGGAGAAGAAACAGCCTTCATCCCTCAGGCTTGCATCACAGCAAGAAAAACCTTAAAAACAAGCTGACGCAAAGTGAAGAGTGAGGAATTAAGAGTGAAAAGTGAAGAAAGACGAGTTATTTTCTCTCTTCACTCATCACTTTTCACTCATCACTCTTCTCTCTTCATTCTTCTCTCATCTTTCTTTCACTTTCACCGCGCGAGCCTGTCTTTAAGGTTTTCCTTTGTGGGGTGAGGGTGGGGAGAGGCTTTGCCTCTCACAAGCCCTCACCCCACAAAGGGCAAAGGGCCTAAGCCCTTGGCGCTGGCACAAAGGGTTTTGTTGGTTTTGGTCTCAAGGGAAAGTCGCCGAGATGCGTCACCCTGAATCTCCTAATTTTTCTTGCAAGTGCTTAATTATCAAGGGTAGTATTTTATCTCAATAATAAAGTGACGAAGCCAGGAAAAAACTATTTCTTCTTTTTTCTTTTCTCCGTTGTCGGCACGTTCGCGGAGCGGCCGAACGAGAACAAGTCGCGCAGACTGCCAAAGTCTTTCTTGAGGATAAAGCCAACCCCCTGCGTGTTGAGCGTATTACGTGTGAAGTAACGGTCGTTAGCCTGATTATAGACGTGTACACTGAAGTTACCATTGGGGAAGATGAGGTAACGCAGGTCGAAATCGCCAATGAACGACGTCGTGGCATTGGCATTGTCACGGTAGCCGATCTGCCCATTAAAGATCAGGCGGTTGTTGAGCAGGTTACCACTGAACAGACCCTCGTACTCCGCATTGTTGAACCCTTCGTCGCCCGTGGAGATGTTGGCGCCGAAGTTCCAGTTGCTGTTACCCATAATTCCTCCAATAACGTTGTTGATCTGCTGGCTAAGCTGTCCGCTTAGGATGCTCTGCATGGCGAGCGACGTCTGGTTGGTCTGTGCCGTTGCGTTGTTGGTGCCACGTGAATAGAACCGTCCCACTGCCAAGAGGTAGAGCACCTGCTGGTTCATCTCTTCCTGCCCGTTGATAACACTCGATATCATCTGCTTCGTATCGGAACTCATCGTAGGGAAGTCGAGGTCGAAACTCACCTTCGGCTCTGCCGGCGTGCCGGTGATGTCCATGATGCAATTGACTTTCACGTTGTTGGATGAGAAGCTCCTGCCCATCTGCAGATCGGAAAGACTGACCGACGCGATGGAATACAAAGCCCGCAACTTTAGGATCGCACTGTAAGGATCGCCGCCGAAGGTGATGGTGCCGCCCTGGGAGAAGGTGAAGAGCTTCTTGATGATGTTCTGGATCGTCAGACTGTAGATGCCCCGCTCCACGGTGTACGTGCCGAAGATGTCGACCCCTCCTTTATTAAAATAGGTGGCACGGAGCGCTCCCGCCCCATTGAGCGTGATATAGTCGCCCGTCGTCTTGTCCGTGATGAGGCGGAGCGTCGCATTCGGATGGGCGTTGATAAGCAAACTGAGATGAATGTCTGTGGGGATGTCGGGGACCGTGTCTGCCGAGAGCCTGCTGCTGTCGCGACGCGCGGTAAGAGCGTTGCGGTCATGCCAATGAACAAAGTCCTGAGCATCGGGTGATGTGGTGTTGGAGATGTCGTACACGACCTCTGAGCCTTTCTCCGGCGTGACATGGACGTTGACGTCGAGGGTGCCGGGACGACTCTTGATCGTCACATCGCCCGTACCAAACACTTTCCCATAGAAGCTGCTGCCGTCGGAGCCGTCCTGATCGTAGGCCAAGAGATGGTTCGCCTCAGCACGGATGTCGGCAGTGATATGCCCGATATGCCGGTGATGGATCGCCCCGCTGACCACGCCCCGGTTGCCATAGGCGTCGCTGATCGGATCGTCGAGCAACTGTATCTCGTTCTCGATGAAATGGACCTTTCCGCCGTTGACCGTATAGCGCACCCCGGTCGGTTTGATGGTCATGGCACCATCGGTGGTGACGTCGCCCGTGAGGTTGAGCTTGCTCAGATCCCCCCATAGCCGCAGATCACCATTACCACGCAGATCGACGTCGCGCAGGAAACTGGAGGCGAGGGTGCCCAAGAACTCGGCACGCGTGTTGACAAGCCGCATGCCCAGGTCGATATAATGGTGCCTGGTAGAGACATAGCCCTGGACCACGGTCTGCGAAGGAATGACGGCCGTGCCCTCCCGGATCGTGTCTTTCGTCACGCCGTCAATATTGATCTGCCCCTCACTGAGCTTCCATCCCACCTTGGCATAGAGCGTGCCGAGGCGGCCCTTGATCAGTTTGAAGTGGTCGACCCGCACGCTGCCGTTGACATCGGGACTGTTGAAGAGTCCTTTCACACAGGCCGTTCCCGATGCTGCCCCACTGAACTCCACGGAATGGAAGTTGACAAGATTGAGGATATAACTCACATTGACATTGGTGAGCGTGGCCGTCAGCGAGTCACGGTCACTGTTCGACCCCGTCCCCGAGATTAGGATACGCTGTGTGCCCCCGGAGATGAGGAAGTCGTGCACCTCCAAGTGGTTTCTGCTGTAGAGGATGGTAGCGGGATGGACCGTATAGAGCGAGTCGCCGATATGTACCTGCGAGGGGTTGACGTTGAGCAAGGCGAGCGTCCTGCCTTCCCTGTCTTTCCGGAAGGCAACATTCGAGCTCAGGGTGCCGCGCAACCGTTGCGAGGCGGCGTGGTTGTCGAGAGAGACGTTCGCCGTGATGTGGTCGTTGCCCGCCGTGGCCTGCAGTCCGAGATCGGTGCCCAGCTTATCGGTCCGCATGTTCGTCAGGGCGGCATCGATGGAGAGGATTCCGTCCACGGTGCGCACGGTCGTACGGATGTTCTTCAGATGACGGTCACCATAGATGAGGTCAGGGGCGGTGAGGTCGGCGTCGAGCGAGGAGCCCTCACGCCCGAAGGTGGCCCGCACGTTGACCGTATCGAGGATGTTGAGCGGCATGTTTAGGAACGGCCGTGCCCACTTGCTGTCTGTCAGGCGGGCAGCGAAGCTCACCTCCCCGGCATGGATCGGACGGTAACGGAACGAGGCGAGGTTTGTGATGCCCGGCAGTTTCTTCACGATGACATTCTCGATGGCCTGAGGCAGTGCAGCATAGTCGAACTTACCATATACCACCGCGGCGCCGAAGCTGCTGCGCATGAGCAGGTAATGGCCCCGGGGGGCGTGTCCGGCACGGAAATGGATCGAGTCGAGACTGTAGTCCTCGCTGCCCTGCTTCATCGAGAAGTTGCCGACGCGGAGATAGCCGTCCGCGGTGTTGATGTCGCGCCCGCGGAAGTTGGCATCCACGGTCCCGCCATAGGTGGCATTGGCGAGCCTGCCCTTGAGAATGTTCAGGGCGGCAGGCAGGAAACGGGCGACCGTCGCCTTGAGATGTACCGCTTTCTCTGCCCCTAAGAGCCGGGCGCCCCCCTCAGCCGTGAGACTGATGTTCGGATCGTTGATGCTCACGCGCCCCTCTGCCAGGCCCTCAGCATAAGAGCCATCGAGCGAGATGTTGCGATAGACATAGTTGTTATAGTCGAAGCGTGACATCAAGCCTTTGACCGTGAACCGTTTGGCTTTGATGTCGCCGGTGCCGTTGAGGTCGGCTGCCAACATGCCGAAATGGGAATTGGCAAGGACGGTACCTAACGCCAAAGATTGAGTGGCGACATGCCCGCCGATACGCGTGCCAGTCTTCCTGACATCCAACGTCACATCGCCCGCGCCGGTATGCAGTGCGCCGCGCGCCGTCAGGTCGGTGCCACGCCCCGAAGCGGTGCCATGAAAGGCAATGTCGCCCAAACGCATCACCACCTCCGGCACTCTGCCGGCGAAGTATTTCACGACGCTGGCGTTGGCATGAAACTGTCTCACCTCGGCATGCCAGCGCAGCGGCTTGCCCACCACCAAGCCGCCTACGGCAGAGAGACGCAGGTCGGACGGGTTCGACAAACTTCGGTAGCCCGCATACTGGGGCAACGACAGTTCAAGCTCGGAGACCGAGAGACGCCGCCCCACCCCACTGACAGAAGCCCGGAGGAGCAACGGACGGGCGATGGAGGCGAAGTCGGGGACCAGCGCCCGTAAGTCGGCGAGATTGACGCGCGACAATGCCAGCGTAGCCTGGAAAGTGCGAAGGCCTTCCTTCCGGTCCGTCTCAGCGTGTGGGATCGTGATCTCCGAGCGCGGCAACTCCAGATGGAAGTTGTCCAGACGCGCCGACTGCTTCGTCGCCTTGGCCTTGAACGACAACGCGCGGATGTCAAGTCCGGAGGCCTCGCGAAGCGACAAGCGCTTCAGATTAAGGCTATAGTTGCTGCCGTCAATAATAGTAAAGATAATGTGCGAACTGAGATCCGTCACCTTCAGATGGTTCGCATCGAAGGTCTTGCGCACGGGCTTGTCGAGCCTGTCCCACGTCAGCTGCCCGTGACGGACGATCAGACTGTTGATGGCGAGGTTGAGATGCGACTGATGCGAGTGATCCTTGGAGGCGAGCGAGTCGAGCACAAACTGGAAGTTGGGCTTTGTCGACGCGTTCTCCTGATAGAGGTTAACCTTCGGCGTGAAGATCTGTGCCGAGGTGATGGTCACACGGCCCTGTACCAGGTCGGTATAGCTGAACTTTGCTGAAAGACGGGAGGCCCACAGCATGTGCTTGCCGCGCTGGTCGAGCATCGCCACATCGTCGATGATGATACGGTTGAACAACCCCACGGAGACACGGCCTACCGACACTGCCGTGCCGAGCTTCTTCGACACCGCCGATGCCACGGCACGCCCCAACGCCGACTGCACGGCCGGGACATGCACGAGGGCGACGACGGCTAAATAAAGACCGACGGTCACCCACACGATGATATTGATGATGCGCCTGAGCTTCTTCAAGTAGAAATTATAAAGTAAACGTTACAATTGCGGGCAGCATGCCCTTCTCCTTGTGCAAAATTAGACAAAAAAACGACGTTGGAGAAGAAAAAGCACGCTGATTTCTTTAAATTTGCACGCAGTACACCAAATATCTTTTATCTGTTTTATGGCAAATGTAATTAAGTTGCGTAAAGGCTTAGACATTAACCTGGCAGGGAAGGCTACAACGGAGAAGGTGGCAACGGCCGCTTCATCCGTCTACGGTCTCTCCCCTTCCTCGTTTCCGGGCATCACTCCTAAGGTGGCCGTGAAGGAAGGCGACCATGTACTTGCCGGTGAGCCTTTGTTCGTAAACAAAGCTTGTCCGGAGATGGGCTTTGCCTCCCCCGTCAGCGGCACCGTCAAAGCCGTGGTGAGAGGCGCGCGCCGTAAGGTGCTCATGGTGACGGTGGAAGCCGACGCCGAGCAGCAGACCCATGACTATGGCAAGGCGGATGTTGCTTCGCTCGACGGCGAAGCGGTGAAAAACAAGCTCCTCGAAGCCGGGCTCTTCGGCTACATCAACCAGATGCCTTATGCCGTCGTGGCGAGTCCGCAGACCCAGCCCGACAGTATCTTTGTCTCTGCCCTTCGCGACATGCCGCTGGCATGCGACTTTGAGTTTGAGCTTCAAGGCAACGAAGCGGCTTTCAAGACGGGGCTGAAAGCACTGGCACGCATCGCACCCGTACATCTCGGCACGGGCGCCCGTCAGACGGCTCCAACGCTGACAAGTGTGGAAGGCGTGGACCTTAATGTCTTCGACGGACCCTGCCCCGCAGGCAACGTCGACGTGCAGATCAACCACGTCAGCCCGATGAGCAAGAACAAGACCGTGTGGACCGTTGACCCCACAGCCGTCATCTTCATCGGCCGCCTGTTCCTCACCGGCAAGGTGGACCTCACACGCACCATCGCCGTAGCAGGCAGCCGTGTGAAAAAACCGGCATACACCGACGTGAAGGTGGGCTCCCCGCTGAAAGATATTCTCAACGGACGACTCGTTCAGACAGTGCATGTCCGCATCATCAACGGCAACCCCCTGACGGGCACACCCGACACACCCGACGGGTTCCTCGGCGCGCACACCTCGGAGGTGACCGTCATCCCCGAAGGCGACGATGTCGACGAGACACTCGGATGGATCCTGCCGCGCACCAAGGAGTTCTCCGTCAACCACAGTTACTTCTCCTGGCTCTTTGGCAAGAAGAAGACCTACGACCTCGACGCACGTATCAAAGGCGGCGAGCGGCACATGATCATGAGTGGCGAATACGACAAGGTGCTGCCCATGGACATCTACGCTGAATATCTCATCAAGGCGATCATCGCCGGCGACATCGACAAGCAGGAGCAGCTCGGCATCTACGAAGTGGCGCCTGAGGACTTCGCCCTCGCCGAGTTTGTGGACAGCTCCAAGCTCCCCTTGCAGAAACTCGTGCGTGAAGGTCTTGACATCCTGAGAAAAGAGAACGCGTAAACTGTTGTTTCCTTAAATAATAATATCCAATATTTGGAATGAACGCAATAAAGAAATATTTCGATAAGATACGTCCGAACTTTGCGGAGGGCGGCAAGCTGCATGCTTTCCGGAGCGTGTACGAGGGTTTCGAGTCGTTCCTCTTCGTGCCCAACACCACCTCGGCGAGCGGTGTGTCTATTCACGACGCCATCGACTCGAAGCGTATCATGAGCTTCGTGGTCATCGCCCTGCTCCCCGCCCTGCTCTTCGGCATGTACAATGTGGGCTACCAGAACTATCTCGCCGCCGGCACCCTTGCCTCGGCATCGTTTTGGAGCATCTTTGGCTACGGCTTCCTCGCCGTGCTCCCGAAGATCCTCGTGAGCTATATCGTCGGCTTAGGCATTGAGTTTGCCTGGGCGCAGTGGAAAGGTGAGGAGATCCAGGAGGGCTACCTCGTATCAGGTATCATCATCCCGCTCATCATCCCCGTCACCACCCCGCTGTGGATCTTAGCTCTGGCGTGCGCCTTCGCTGTCATCTTCTGTAAGGAGATCTTCGGCGGAACGGGTATGAACATCTTCAACGTCGCCATCGGCGCGCGTATGTTCCTCTTCTTCTCTTATCCGTCGAAGATGACGGGCGATGCCGTATGGGTGGCAAAAGAGAGCATCTTCGGGCTGGGCAACACCCTTCCCGACACGTACACCATGGCGACACCGCTGGCGCATCTCGCCCAGGGCACACCGATGGACACGAGCGTGTGCAACATGATCACCGGCCTCATGCCGGGCTCCATCGGCGAGACCTCCGTCATCGCCATCGCCATCGGCGCCGTCATCCTGCTATGGACGGGTATCGCCAGCTGGAAGACCATGCTGAGCGTCTTCATCGGCGGCAGCGTCATGGGCGCCATCTTCCACGCTACAGGTGCCTCACCCATCGCCTGGTGGGAGCAGCTCATCCTCGGCGGCTTCTGCTTCGGTGCCGTGTTCATGGCTACCGACCCGGTGACCTCCGCACGCACGGAGACGGGCAAATGGATCTACGGATTCATCGTCGGAGCCATGGCGATCATCGTCCGCGTGAAGAACCAGGGCTATCCGGAGGGTATGATGCTTGCCATCTTCTTTGGCAACATGATAGCACCGCTCATCGACTACTGTGTCGTGGAGTGCAACATCTCCAAGCGGGCAAAGCGCAGTAAGGTTTCTGAATAAGTAGGACAAGAAAAACGAACAGACATGAAAACGAACAGTAATTCATATACCATTATCTATTCGGCGGTCATCGTCGTGATAGTGGCGTTTCTCCTTGCCTTTGTCTACCAGGCGCTCAAGCCCATGCAGACTGCCAACGAAGCACTGGCCAAGAAGAAACAGATCCTCTACAGCCTCAACATCCGCAACTTAGACGACAAGGCCGTGGACGGCAGTGAGATGTTCATCTGCAACGTCGACGGCAAGACCAAGTATGTCTTCTCCATGACCGGTATGGGTCTGTGGGGCGGCATCAGCGGCTATGTGTCGGTCAACGACGACAAGTCGACGGTCTATGGCGCTTACTTCAACCATGAGAGTGAGACGGCAGGCCTCGGTGCTGAGATCAAGGACAACCAGCAATGGCAAGAGAAGTTCCAGGGCAAGAAGCTCTTCAAAGGCAACGACCGCAGCGACATCGCCCTGTCCGTACAGAAAAAGGTGACCGATCCCGAGACACAGGTCGACGCCGTCACAGGCGCCACACTGACCTCCAATGGCGTGGCCAACATGCTGCACAACGGTCTCGGAAAATTCCTGAAGTTCCTCAACAGCAAGTAACGATATAACACCTTATTATATAGTTTATTGGAATATGAGTTTATTTTCGAAACAAAATAGAGCGGCATTCACCGAGCCTCTGCATCTGAACAACCCGATCATGGTGCAGGTCTTGGGTATCTGTAGTGCCCTTGCCGTGACCTCACAGCTCAAGCCTGCCATCGTCATGGGACTGGCCGTGACGGTCATCACGGCATTCTCCAACGTCATCATCTCGCTCATCCGCAACACCATCCCGATGCGTATCCGTATCATCGTGCAGCTCGTCGTGGTGGCAGCCTTGGTGACCATCGTCAATCAGATCCTCGGCGCCTTCGCCTATGACGTCAGCGTGCAGCTGAGCGTCTACGTCGGTCTGATCATCACCAACTGTATCCTCATGGGCCGTCTCGAAGCCTTCGCCATGATGAACAAACCCTGGCCCTCGTTCCTCGACGGACTGGGCAACGGACTGGGCTACGCCATGATCCTCGTCATCGTCGGCGCGTTCCGCGAGTTCTTCGGCAGAGGATCACTCTTAGGCTTCCAGATCATCCCGCAGAGCGCCTACGCACACGGATATATCAACAACGGCATGATGACGATGTCGTGCGCCGCCCTGATCATCATCGGCTGCGTCATCTGGATCAACCGCGCTTTCTTTGTAAAAGAAGACAAATAAGTGAGTTGGTAAGTTTATTAGTTTATTAGTTTGTAAGTTAATGAGTTTATTAGTTTGTAAGTTAATGAGTTAATGAGTTTATAAGTTATCAACAACTCAGGAACTCAACAACTCAACAACTCAGGAACTCAAAAACTCCAAAACTCAATATAATGGAACACGCTATAGCATTATTCTTCCGGTCTATCTTCGTAGACAACATGATCTTCGCTTACTTCCTCGGTATGTGCTCATACCTGGCAGTGAGCAAGAACGTCAAGACCTCGCTCGGCCTTGGTCTCGCTGTGACCTTCGTGCTCGTCATCACCGAGCCAATCAACTATCTTCTTCAAGTGTATGTGCTCGGTCCCGACTGCCTCGTCAAAGGCGTCGACCTGAGCTATCTGAGCTTCATCCTCTTCATCGCGATCATCGCCGGCATCACGCAGCTCGTGGAGATGGCGGTGGAGAAGTTCTCGCCCTCGCTCTATGCAGCACTGGGCATCTTCCTCCCCCTGATCGCCGTCAACTGCGCCATCATGGGTGCCTCCCTGTTTATGCAGCAACGTATCAAACTGCCCGTCACCAACGCACAGGCCATCTCCAACTTCGGAGACAGCATCGCCTACGCCTTAGGCAGCGGACTGGGCTGGACGCTCGCCATCGTCATGTTCGGTGCCATCCGTGAGAAGATGGAATACTGCGATGTGCCTAAGCCCCTGCAGGGCATGGGGATCGCCTTCATCACCGTCGGACTCATGGCCATGGCGATGATGTGCTTCAGCGGGCTGCAGTTCTAAACATTCAGACCCACTGCACAGTAAAAGAAGAAAGAATAAAACGGATGCGGTCGAATGAAGACCGTACAAAAGAAAACAAAAGCAAAACAACAATAACATGGGACAATTTATAGGCGTAAGCATAGCAGTGTTTCTCATCACCATCCTCGTGCTGGTCGTGGTGCTGCTTATCGCTAAGAAATATCTCAGCCCAAGCGGAAAGGTGACCATCACCATCAACGGTGACAAGAAACTTGAGGTCGAACAGGGCGGCTCACTGCTCTCTACCCTCAACGAGAATGGCGTGCACCTCTCCTCGGCTTGCGGCGGTAAAGGCAGCTGCGGACAGTGCCGCCTGCAGGTGCTCGAAGGTGGCGGGGAGATCCTCGACACCGAGAAAGGACACTTCACACGGAAAGAGATCAAAGACCACTGGCGGCTCGGATGCCAGACGAAGGTACACGGCGACCTCAGCGTCAAGGTCTCCGACGCTATCCTCAATGTCAAGGAATGGGAGTGCACCGTCATCTCCAACAACAACGTGTCGAGCTTCATCAAAGAGTTTAAGGTCGCACTGCCACCGGGCGAGCACATGGACTTCATTCCGGGATCCTACGCGCAGATCTATATCCCCGCCTACGACACCATCGACTACGACAAGGATTTCGACAAGTCGCTCATCGGCGATGAATATATCGGTGCGTGGAAGAAGTTCAACATCTTCTCCCTCAAAGCCCACAACCCCGAGCCCACGATCCGTGCCTACTCCATGGCCAACTATCCCGCCGAGGGCGACATCATCACCCTGACGGTACGTATCGCCAGCACACCGTTCAAGCCCCGCCCACAGGTCGGCTTCCAGGATGTGCCGACAGGTATCGGCTCCAGCTATATCTTCTCGCTCAAGCCGGGCGACAAGGTACGCATGAGCGGACCTTACGGTGACTTCCATCCGAAGTTCAACTCTAAGAAGGAGATGATCTGGATCGGTGGTGGCGCCGGCATGGCACCGCTGCGCTCACAGATCATGTACATGACCCGTCAGATCCATTGCACCGACCGTGAGATGCATTTCTTCTACGGTGCCCGCTCCCTCTCCGAGGCGTTCTTCCTCGAAGACTTCTGGGAGCTGGAGAAGGAGTTCCCCAACTTCCACATGCATCTCTCCCTCGACCGTCCGGACCCGAAGGCTGATGCCGCCGGCGTGAAATATTATGCCGGCTTCGCGGTCAACTGCGTGCGCGACACCTACCTCAAGGACCACGACGCTCCGGAAGACTGTGAGTACTACCTCTGCGGTCCTCCTATGCTGATCAAGACCGTCACCGATTACCTCGACAGCCTCGGCGTGGAGCCCGAGAGCATTATGTACGACAACTTCGGATAATACACATCCCTATCCATACAACAAAGCCGCTGCGCGTTAACGCCCAGCGGCTTTACTATTTCCGTCTCGTAACCATTCAACGGATTCCATCCTGCCACTTCTGATATTCCCATACCATCGGATCGGCTGTGTAATCATGTCTAACAGCTTAACCGGTGATGGTACTACGGCCGTTCTACAAATATCCATCGGCCGTTTGACCAAGTGGCTGACGGCCGTTTGACGTTTGGCTGACGGCCGTTGCATATATATCATTTTAGTTATCCAGAGGTAACATACCATACAGCCTCGGTGACTTTTGCAGAAAGCAGAGGACGTGCCACCAGCCTCGGAGAGGCTGAATTTTTCATAACCCCAGTCTAAGTGAGCGAAGCGAGCGCAGACTGGGGATTTTTGCTGGGAGGCAGCGAACTGACTGTCAGCCTCGGAGAAGCTGAATGCATCTGTGATGCGTAACAAGTCGGGGGGATATTTTCAATTAACTATTTGATAGAAGCGATATGAACACCAACTAGACATTACAAATAATGCTGATAGCGGTATAATGTTTTTTAAAGTTCATCTGCCTCATCATCAACATTTAGAATACTCCCTTTGTCCTCTTTTACACTTGATTCCCCATTCTCTGTGGACAATTCATCAGGAAGGTCGTCGCTACTCCATGTTTTTGTCTCTTCTTCATTCTGCGGTATGAATGAAGTAAAAATAGCCAGAAATGCCTCATTATTATAGAAATAGCCAGGGGCCTCATCGAGTTTTTCAAGCATGTAAGCAAAACCATAATTTGCATATTGTTCCATAGTGTCAATTAACTGATCAATTACAGAACGCGCAGTTATCGTTCCCTTTTCCAGATCCATAAAATTGATTTCAGTCCTTGCGACCAATGAGACAAAAATATAATCTACAATTTTATTGTAGGACTTTCTGTCTTTTCTGTTTTCCTGGTTCCCCCAATACATTATAGGTTGACCAAGAATCTTTCTCTTAGAAGAATCCGTTGTTAAGGGTAACTTCTTGTTGGCATAAAGACCAATGAAGAAAGCCATGATGTAAACCTCATAGCCAGCACCCAAAATTTTAGCTCTATCAGAAGAGCCGCTATTACTCCCTTTACCGTAGTCACTGAATAATTTCACTACGGACTCGTCATATTGAACCTCGTATTCAGGATTACGCTTCCCAAATAGCGCTAACAAACTATCTTTCATATAATGTTATTTAATACGCTCAACTTTAGTACTTATCGTTGTGATGTCGTTACTATCAAATCCCGCCTCCTTTTCTATACGATAAACAGAGCACTTCAAATTGGACAATTTCCTTTCATCAATACGACTTGCACCCGTATCCTCGTCTTTAACAAGTAGATCTTTCGTGACTATGATGCATTGCTTGTTAATGCTATCAATGATATTATAGAACAAATCCTCTTTGACTTCTCCAAAGGAGGAAGTGGGCGCATCGAAAATGAGGGGATAATCATCTTCTCGTTTTTGTGTTGTAATATCAGAGATGGCAAAGAGAATTGACATATACATAGTGGTCTTAAGTGCTCCGTTAGGATCCATTATTCTTTCACCATTCGATATCAGATAAATACGTGCCTTGTCGTCTTCACGAACATCGATTTGAACCTCTCCGTGAAAATCCCCATCATTCAGCTTGGAGAGGTACTTATTGGCATGTTCTGTCAGCTCGTTAATGAAGTGACGTAAATTTTCCTTACGTGCTTGCAAAAAAGCTTTCATGATTGCCTGGAAGACCTGATGAACTTTCTCATACACTTTGCCCATACCACTATTGGGCTTCAAGTTGGAGTATTCAAGCTCTAACTCCTCCTTTTTCTCCTTATAATCTTTAATCTCTGATTTCAAACGATATATCGAGTCATCAGCAATCTGCTTTTGATGGAAATAGCCACGTAGGTCTTTAATATCTTTGTCGATAATACTCTCAGACAGATTAGCCTGGATGAGCAAGTTCTTCTTGTCATCTTCCATTTCTTCGATCTGCTTGTCTAACTTATTTAGCTCTTCCTTACGGGCAGCAACAAACTGGATCTTATCATGAATAATATTCTTCAGCTGCGAGAGTTCACGCTGGTTCTCTCCACTTAACGTGGTACTCAACGTCCTAAGTTCGCTTAAGTAGTTGAACTGAAACAAAGGTTTCTCTGCTTCTTTTACTTGCTCATCAATCTCCTTGTTCTTATCTTCAAGATGCTTGTAATAATTAGCAAGCCGCTGCTTCATGAACTCCAGCTCTGGACTACCCTCTGGAGCCGGATGCCCACAAATCTTGCAACGGTGATCTTGAATCATCTCCTCCAACACCTGTGGCCCGGGAATATCCCAATCCAGCTCAGGACCGACCTCTTGATTATGTGTTATTTCCGTCAAGGCATCCTTTTGACCTTTTAAGCGTCCTCGATTCTCAATGTATTTCTCATTCATTCTCCGTCTCTGTCGATTAGCACCAGAAACTTTGATCTGATAACTTTTGAGAATATCAGGAAAGGCACAGAGAATCCAAAGATCATCAAGAAGTTTATGATTGTAGTTGATTTTACAAAATTCTGCAACTTTAGATCTCTTCTCTTGAAGAGTTGCCAATCTATTCTGAATTTCTTTATACTTAGTACGAACCTCGTCACTATTTGCAAGGTCATCTATGCGGACATTAAAATCATCAGAAACTTGCTGCTGCTTTTTCAAATCCTTCTCTGCATCTGAGATTTTCCCCTTCAAGTCCTCGATGATTTTATCAAGCCGCTTAGCTTCCTTCTCTGTTTTAGAGTCACTCTTCAACTCTCGTTTGTAGTTTCTATCAGACTTTTCTTCTAAAACAGTTGACAACTCTACGTATTTATCAAACTGCCTTACATCTGAGAATTTAGCAACTAATGCCTTTAAGGCCGTATCGTTCTCAAAGACATTTAACTCATTCTCGCCTTTAAAAAGGCAATAACGTCTCATGTCATAATCGAAGCAACGATCCAGCAGAGCCTTGCCATCTGTTAGGGAACGCTCTGCTCCATAACATTCATAGCCTTTGAAAACAAAATCACGTGTAACGATGTTCCCCTCTTCATTGGCGAATTGAAATGATTTCTCGACTATTTTGTCGCCGTCTTCATGCTGAAATGCAATAGACACTTTTACTTCATCTGATTCACCATCAACCAGTTCTTTTCTGCGTTTAGCAGAAATGTTGCTTTTCTTGACATCTTGAGTACTTGTGTTGAAGAGCCACTCTAGAGCCTCAAAAAATGTTGTCTTACCGTCGCCATTATCACCTATGATGAGCGTTAAGCCGTCCTTCAAGTCAAACTCATTCTCGCCATAGTAACTACGGAAATTCTTAATTGTTATTTTCCTGATAATCATATCACTACAAGTTGTTTATAAGATAATTGCTTATCTCATTATAAATTTGTGTTTCTGATTTATTACCACCAATAATTAGCAAAGCAATAGCTCTAACTACGGCATTGCCAGAAGAGAGAGCATCGTCAAGCGATTCATACTCTGTGGGATTATAGTCCCCTAATTTCACCAATTGCGGGTCTCCTATAACAGAAGCCAGCAAACGATCTGAATTTGTTTCAAGTTTTATCATTTAATTAAGTTTAAATATCGAATATTGATAAGCCATAATATCGAATAACGTCTTCAAGTTCAATGACACTATCGCTACTATTATCCGATAAAAGGGCAAAGTTTTGTACTCTTTTTAACTCACTTGCAAGAAGATTCCTTTCAACGTTTATAGCGGCATTTGACCCATTGATAATCGGTGCTACCACCAAGTCATGTATCACTGCCATATGTTTATCAGGATGCATCCTGAGAATGCGTCCTCTTCGCTGAATGAATTGTCTCGGATTTCCTGTACTTGAACAAAAGACAGCAAATTCACTACGTGGGACATCAACGCCCTCGTCCAAACATTTCATGGATGTCAGAACTTCTAAATCACCGGCAGCAAACTGCTTTAACATCAGATCCCTATCTTTAGATTCAGATGTAAATTCCCTTACGGTTGTTCGTTCGTCTGTCTCACTAATTATCCTTGTATATTGATCTATAAGATGTTCATTATCAACAGAACGAATTTGATCCCGCGCTGCGTAAGGATCCGTTTCCTGCTCTGATTCCTCCCCTTCTGGGACATAAATAAGTGTGTATTTTAAATCTCCTTTTTCTTCCAATCGTTCTTCTATAATTCTTTTGAAAGCTGATTTCTTATTTATTGCCTTATGAATGATGCGCTTTCTCTTTAATAGAAGCCCCGTCAATATAGGATCTTCCTTGAAGGAGTCTCCATTAATATTCATATACTTGGCTATTTTTTCAGAGAGTTCCGTATAGTTGCTCATTTCATCATTACTCAACGTAATTAAATGGGGGTAATAATAGTAATGGCATAGTACACCATTTTTTATCGCATCTTCCATCTTGTATTCAAAGGTATAATTGTTACCTTCAACATTAAAGAATTGGTTAATAATCTTATTCCCCTCATTATCATACTGACGTTCTGGAGTTGCAGAAAGACCTATGCGTCTAATAATATTTATATAAGGCAGCCGTTTTCTTATTTGTGAAGCTCCCATGTTATGAGCTTCATCGGCAATCAATAATACACGCTTCCTCGGCAATGAGTTCAAAACATTAAACACATCGTCATGTATAAAAGATGCATAAGTTGTTATTATAATATAGTTCAGCTCTTTCGGATCTTCACTAAGTTGCTCTGCAATTTGTAACTTTAGCAGACTCGATTTCCAATCTTTATTCTTAGAACTGATTTTTAAAATATGCTTGAAATTAAACTTGGTACATTCCTTTTCCCATTGTTCCACCAATGTGACAGTTGGTACAAGAATAATTGCCTTGTAATATCCATTCCTTTTATAGATTTCCAACAAGCAATTGAGCGCTGTTATTGTCTTTCCCGTTCCAGTTGCCATATCAAACAATCCTTTCTGCTTATTGTCTTTCCACGATTCAAAAGCCTTTTTTTGATAATCACGAGGCGCTGAATATGGGAAATGCGGATCTTCTTCCTCAGGATTCAAGTTCGGTCCAGCTTTAAGAAGTCTGACTTGTTTAATTTTCCTAAGATCTTCTTCAGCATGGAGTAAATCTGATATGTCAGAATTAGCATAGCTTTCAGTAAGCGCTGTTTCCAGATTTTCAGGAGACAGGTAGTCAATACCTTTTGCTTTGTGATCAATTATAGACTCAAAGTATATTCTCTGATTATCGATACGTTTATGGACCATAGAATCAAGAGAATTGCTTAGGTCGATTTTGATTTCCTCGAGATTGTTATAGAGACCATTGACCGTGAAATTGGCTGAGCCTGTAAATGCAACTGTAAGTTCGCCATCCCTGAATTGACCTGATTTTGTGTGGGCTATTCCTTGATTGTCAAGTGGTTTAATGATCACAATCTGAATTCTATGTACTGAGATAAGAAAAGCAAGACAGCGGAAGAACTGTTCCTGGTATGCATCGAATGTCTTGCGTAATTGTTCAAAATTAGACAAATCGACACAATCAATCACATCTCCACGTTCGCCTTGAATAATGGCTTCTTTGTCACGACTTGAGACAATTTGGTTAATAACAAGACGGAAAATACCGCCATTAGAAATAAAAGATGCAAAGCCTTCTGCCAATGCACTGATAGCTGCTGAATTGAAATAGCCCAGTTGGAGATCAAACTGAGTACTGTTCTTTAATCCATCAGTAAAAAACCGTGCCGGCGAGTTTACATCATGCGGCCTGTAGGTTCCATCTTCAGCCCACTTTACATCTTTCAGCATTACTTCACTTTAGTTATATAAAACAGTTTGCACACATGATCTCATCACCGAAGATATCAGCGAGAGTTGTACCTTTATTGTTCTTTTTGTTCTCTTCCTGTCGACGAATAACATCGAGCTTGATTTGGCGGACACGCTCGGGTTTGATCAAATCGGCAAGGCTCTCACCTTGGTTCCAGGTGTAGCCGTCTTTTTCAAAGGTCATTGCCTTCTTGAACAAACCTGGATGCTGCTCATAAAGCCACACCCACTCTATCTTCTGCTGATAGAAGCAGAAGTAACAGCCACTACGACTGCGGCAATAAGTTCCCTTTTTTCCGTCAACTTCAAAAGGTATCTCCTCGTAGTATTTCGGCACTCCAACACCACTTTCGCGAACCTCCGTCAGTTTCCCCACTGGATAGTCAGTCGTATGGAGAAACTCAAACACTGCATGGTTAAACATCTTTACATCAAAGTCGAGCAATGCATTCAACTTCTTGGAGTAGTAGAATTGCTTGGTGATGGGTCGGCGTACCACTTCCATCAAGTCTTCTTTTATGAACCCATCGGGACAGAGATGGTCATATATCTCTGTTATCTGACTAAGGTTCTCGTTATGAAGAAATTTGTTGACGACATCCAAGCTCCAAATATTACGACGGAAAGGAAATATCGACTGAATATTGGGTTTAGACGAGATGTATCCATCCCTGTCCTCATCCCCTCGTATACCCACATAGGAGATCGCCATATCGTCGCCGACAAACCGTTCAAACTCATCGAGTTTCATCTTTTTAGTGCACCATCTTGCCTGAGGCGAAGGCAAAAAGCCACCCATAGACTTCAGAAAGTGTTCAAAGGGGGTTGGCTCAGGACTCCCCTCCGCAGCTCGTAAGCGAGTGATATGCCCCAAATAGGCACCGAGCCGATCTATCAAAAGTTCTGTTTCGGCCAACTCACACCCTGTGTCCGAGTTGTAGTATTCGATCTTCAGATCGGGATATTTCTGTTTCAGGTAAATAGACAGTGCAGCACTGTCTTTACCACCGGAAATCCCCAAGATGTGTCTTATCTTCATTTACTTGTCCTTTCTTTTAAGATCCTCAGCAGGGTTGACACAGCTATATCGTCATGACCCTTCAACACGCGGTTAATATCCATTTCTAATGTCTCAACCTTTTTCTTGTCCTTGTCCAGCAATCGATAGGTCTGAGACTTGATGATGGTTCCATCTTTGCTGACCATATCGAAAGAAAAGACTTCATCGTTATCATTGCCATCCACTTTGGAGATGTCAACGTATTTTTCACAGGCTTGGAACAATGTTATCAATTCTTCGATAAGCTTTTCCTCTTGATCGTCACGAAGTCTCTGCAGTGGCTGATCTAAAGCTGTATAGCAAATGGACTGGTACCATTCCGTTCGATTATCGAATTCTGCCATTGCATGATTGTAGAATTCTTTCAGTCTGTCGGTAAGCAAATATGTCTTGATAGAGGAGAGACGCTTCCTGATCTCCACGACATATTCATCATACTCATAAGAGGACAATCCAAGTACATCCACCAACCGCTCTTCAATGCGGTCTATCAGTTTATTATAACACCCTCGCAATTCCCGCACAGCCCGGTTGATTACGTTGGCGTATTGTTTAGCGAACTCCTCAGATTCCTGTGCTTCCTTGTCATAGCCAAGTGCCGCAGGCAAGTCCTCAAGGAAAGTCTTCTCCGGGTCTTTAGCTTTAGCAAGGATGTCCCTAAACCGCAATGTCTCTATGTGATCAAACTTTCGAGTATGCTTGGCATAATCGTTCAACCTTCTGTTATAAAAGAAGTAAAAGGGTTTGATGGTATCTATAAACTGATTGCTCTTTATGCCACCTACGGCCTGAAGATTTACGAACTTACGATATTGATTGAAGAATTCCATTCTTACGCCAGACACATCAAATGCTTTAATGAGATACTCATTTGGATGTTTCTGTAGCAATTCAAAGAATTCGATGTTAACCTCTGGTATATAGGCACCATTTTCCCCATAAAGAGAATAATCCTGTCTCTTTATGTAGAGGTACGTAGGTATCCAAAAGTCCAGAAAACCGCCCTTTATCTTGTACGGCTGAGATGAAAGTTTCTTTATCAATTCTGATATTTTCCTTGGCTTCGATGTCGTTGTTTGCAAGAATTCCTCGCAAGCATCCCATAACGACATAATTCCAGAATTGGATGGCTTGTCTGTGAAACTGCCATCAACATGCAACCCAGTATTCTTCAGCAAAGAATAATAGATTGTTTTCTCTGGGGGAAACTTATCAGCTTCAAAGCCAAAGTCAACCAAGTCACTATTATTAACCAACGCTTGCAGGTATTTGGCCTTTGCACTGGAGATAGAGCTGCTCAACTTGTTTTTATTAAACAATTCGTTGATCATGACAGGTGTCTTTGAATAGACCGTGTCACAGACTCTTGAGAGTAATTTGTTGAAATCGCGTTGAGAGTTTATGGTTATTTCTTTGCCTTTGAATATCCAAGTAACATTTCCATTATATCCGAACAAGCTTTCCTGAATAACCTTATTCAACTGTACCTCCTCATAATCACGCAGATTGTTGATCTCCTTAATAGCCACATGGTCAGCTTGATCTAACAGTACGTGTCTAAGGATATAGTCATATTTGTCTATCTGATAAAGATGGTCTACAATTTCGTCAGTGTTGTTGAAATAAGCATATATGATAGCATGTTCACAGTCCTCACTCATTTGCTTTACCTCTTTGAGGTATCCTTTTTTCGAAGAGAAAAGCAGTTCTATAAATCCATCAATATCGCCCGTAGGTATCATATCCACAGCCTCATCCCGTATCTCGTATTGGAAATACCGTGGTGTGCCAATATGATAATAATAAGCTTTCACCGGTGAAACCTTTTTAGCGAAAAAGTCCGATAACTCCGCAATATAGGTTACTGGTCGGCTAACCACGAGCCCAGCTTTAGCTATTTCTTCTTCTATATTAACATCAGTCCCTTCAAAGAGGATTAAGCGATGCTTATATTCCGCGTAACGTATAATTTTGTAACGCTGTAGCGTATGAACAATCTCACTGGCATTATCAATATCAAGAGCATACTGGGCATAAGCGGAGAATTGCTCTTTCGTCATAGAAAAGGACGCTGTACCCAGAAGGTTCATCATCCCTATAGTCTTGACTATCTTGGTCGCGTCGACCATCATTTCTTTACTGTCCCACGATTGCCCCTCTACTCTTTCCAATGCTATCTTCATCGCACTCCAATTCATGGAGTCGGCATTAGCATCCTTAAGAAAGGAGTAGAAGTTATAGATGACGTAGTCATACGCCATCTGGAGATTGTACGTCAGCCTGTCTGACGTTACTTCCCTGAGCATGAAGGAAAGAGAAGAGAGATCTTTCATTCTGCCCATATCTCTGAATAGCCTGGGTGATACTAAAAGCGGAGAAAGGATCCAGAGGATATAGACTCTTAGCTGCCTCAAAAGAGAAATCCGAAGAGACAAACTTCGTATCTATAGCAAGTTGATGAAGGGTGCTTAGATTTGCCTCCTCTGTTTCGGTCAACGTACGCTCTTGTTCTTTATTTTGACGAGCAGCTAACATCAAGATCTGCTCTACCGGCTCTACGAACACCACTTCCTTGAAGCGTCCCTTCACCTTGTTCCATTCGTTACGCTGAGGCTGGGAAAGTCCCTTTGCGTAAGCACTGAAGTTCTGATGAAGTGTAGTCAGCAGAAGAACCTTCCTGGTAGGTACATTAGCAAACTCAGCCAGCTTTTGCATAAAATAGAGTTCGCTTTCCGGGTCTTTCTTTGCAGCGTGTTCAAGCACCTTGCCAAACTCATCGATCATAATGACCAGAAAGGTATTCTTGGCATTCAGTTTATTGCAATAAGCACGCAAAGCATCAAGGACGCTGTCTGTATTACCTTCGATATTAAGTTTCCGGGCTAATAAATGGGGCAAAGAGGCGTAATCACCAATGATGTTAAGAGTCTTCACATCCTCACAGCCCAAAACATCTTTATTGTCAAATAAATATTTTCTTTTGTTCTTCCCCGACAGATCTTCTTGAAGCGCTATAAGGAAACTGGACTTCCCTGTCCCGTAAGTACCAATAATGGTATAGGAATGAATACCCGATTGGTATCCATTCACTATTTCTGCCAATACTTTCTTAGTATTAGGGGTCACGATATATTGATTCCCCTTGGAGAATCCTGTCTCTATGTTTGCTGAAAGGCTAAATTGATTCATGCGAGTAATATTTGTCGAGGAAATCTTGTGCGTTACAATCTTTCAAGAACTGCAATTGCCTTACGCCAGCTACGTCGCTATAATGCATTAGTTCCGGATATGTTTCACTGGCCTGCTGCAACAAGGTGATTGCCTCCATGTCGCTTAAACAGAAAACGAGACTCAGTTCTTGAATGAAAGAGAAGTCAACACTTAGATTTTCTCCTTTCCTTTTGATAATAGCATAAATGAATATTTCCAAAGGAAGCTGTCTCTTGCCTTCAATGTTGAATTGGTAACTTTTCCCTTCGTCTGCTGTCCTAATCAAATTGAGGTCGGGCAAAAGTGCTGTATAGTCCTCGTTACTATGCGCATTTTGAGGCTCTACATAATTTTGCAGAAACACGGCAACATCCTTCTTCGTAGTATTCTCATTGAAAGACTTAGCTCTTTCGGCTTCTATCATATATCGTCTGACTGCATTGATGACTTGAATACGCGTGAATTCTTTACGTTCTTTTTGAAGACGCAAGAAGACCCAATTATAGAGTGTGGCCTCACCTCCCATAACAAGCAGAAAATGAAGAAGCCATAATGTTCCTAAATCCTCAATAAAAGGATCTGCACCATCATGGTCCTTGAAGAGATAGTGAGCGATGGGGGTAAGTTCATCTTTGGACGTAAGCATGAAAGCCCGCATCCAAAAGCGAATAGAAGATACCATATTCTTCCCTACTCCGAGCTGCACTACGGCATCGGGAGCATTGAAATTATAATTATGAACCAAGAAGTCATAACCCTTTTTCAGCCATAACGACTTACAAGAGAATGACTCATGGCCGGAAAAAACAAATTTATTAGTCATTGTGGAAGGGACTTTATT
>ONBC01000077.1 GCA_900315955.1 uncultured Prevotella sp. | reverse complement strand
CGCTCCGTTGCCATCACCGGCAACCAGAAGCTCACATTCTGTCAGGACATCACCAACTTGCAACACCGCTACCAAAACGCAGGCAGCGACACACTGCGCACCCACCTTGCTTACGATCTCGCCACACTGCTCTATCAGGCCAGCTACGAAGGCGACTGCTGGTATCTCACCCACTACGACTGGAGCTGCGCAGACACTGTGCGCACCGGCGACCGTGACCTGATCCTCGACGCCATCAACTATCTGAACGAGTGCTCACTCAAAGGCGACAAAAGTATCCAGTTCAAGAGCCTCTACGCCCTGGCGTTCATCCGCCGCGACAATGCCATAGAGGGCTATCCCTATGTCTTTTCAGACGAAACCACCAACTTCCGGAAGGATACAAGACAATACAAGGCATTGGCGAAACTCTACAGTTTCCTCACCTTCAATCCTGACTATAAGTCAAACCCATATGTCTCGCACTGCGATGTGCTGAAGAGCTTTCTTGAGCAGTAACCCATAATAGTCATTAAACTTAATTATGATACCCCCTGCAAACGAAAAATAAAGTTGCGAAAAGATTTTTTTGTTTACGAAGAACTTCCTATCTTTGCAACCGTAAGAAACAAGAAAAACAACCTATTATGAACGACAGTCAACTGATTATGAACGCCAATGCAGTCCTCGACCAGCTGCAGATGGCACCAGAGGACATTACCCGGGACGACATCATCCGATTTGTCCGCAAGAACACGATAAGACGCGTCAACTTCATGTACCCTGGTGGTGACGGAAAAGTAAAAACGCTCAACTTTGTTCTCTCCGATCTCGATTACCTCCGCACGATCCTCACCTGTGGTGAGCGTGTCGACGGCTCCAGCCTCTTCTCCTTCATTGAGGCAGCGAGCAGCGACCTTTACGTGCTGCCCCGCTACGCTACGGCCTTTCTCGATCCCTTCGCAGAGGAGCCTACGCTCTGCATGCTCTGCTCATTCTTCAACAAGAACGGACAGCCCTTGGACTCGGCACCGGACCATACGCTCCGCAAAGCCGTAGAGTCGTTCCGTGCTACCACGGGCATGAGCTTTGAAGCCATGGGAGAATTGGAATATTATGTCATCCGGCCTGCAGAAGAAGCCTATAAAGCGCGCGACCAGCACGGCTACCACGAGAGCGCCCCTTATGCCAAGTCGGGAGCCTTCCGGCAGAAATGTATGGATTATATTGCCCGCACGGGCGGACATATCAAATATGGACATTCGGAGGTTGGTAACTTTGAACTTAACGGACTGCTTTATGAACAAAACGAGATAGAGTTTCTGCCCGTCCCGGCCCTCCGGGCTGCCGACGAGCTGCTTATCGCCAAATGGGTGATCCGCAACCTTGCCTGGCAGGAAGGCCTCAACGTAACGTTTGCACCTAAGATAACGACGGGGAAAGCGGGATCAGGACTGCATATCCACATGCGGCTGACAAAAGATGGCAAGAACATGCTGCTTAGTCACGGCAAGCTCAACGACAATGCCCGACGCGCCATTGCCGGCTTGATGGATCTGGCTCCCAGCCTCACTGCGTTCGGCAACAAGATACCGACGAGTTATTTCAGGCTTGTTCCTCACCAGGAAGCTCCTACAAACATCTGTTGGGGCATGAGCAACCGCTCCGCCCTCGTGCGTGTACCGCTCGGCTGGGCAGCAGGCGTTGACATGAGCCATATCGCCAACCCACAGGGAGAAGAAGTACCCTATGAGGAGCGTGGAAGCGTGAAGCAGACGTTCGAGATACGGTCGGGCGACGGCTCTGCCGATGTGTACCAGTATATCGCCGCGCTTTGTGTCGCCTGTCGCCATGGCTTCGAGATGAAGGATGCCTTGGAGGTGGCCGCAAGCACGTTTGTCGACGGCGACATTAACGACCCGGCCCACGCCAAACGGTTGGCCGAGCTCAGACAACTGCCAGACTCCTGTGCGGCTTCAGCCGACTGTCTGTTGCAGCAACGCGCCTTCTATGAGGAGCAACGTATCTTTGCACCAGCTATGATCGACGGCATCGTGCAAGAGCTACAGTCGTATAAAGACCGCACGCTCCGCCACGACATCGCCGACGACCGGCGAGAGATAGCTATCCTCGTAAAGAAGTTCTTCCAGTGTGGATAACAAAAAAGCTGTGTCCAACTCAGTTTGGGCACAGCTTTTTCGTATTTTTCCCCCACGGTATTCACTGACGTTAATAGGTTTGTTATTCAACATGAAAATGCTCATTTCCTAGATATTCAAAAGATGGGGATGTTAAACTTTTATAGTAGAATACTCCGCGAATATTATAAATATGGATTCCATAACTCATATAAATATCTTGGTACATTGGAATTTCGGGCCGACAGTTATGCAACAGATATACTTGGATATAGTTATTAATATAAACCATTATCCTTTATGAAATTACATAACATAATAATCAGTATAACCTTTGCTTCAATTTTGTACTCATGTGAGAGTGTAAAAAGTGTAGAGGGGGTTGTAATAGATATAAATAAAACACCTTTAGATAGTGTTTTAGTTTCAGACAATACTATAAATCGCAATATTCTCACAGACTCATTAGGAAGATTTAAATACATAAGAATGGGTCCCGTAAGACAAGGCTTAGACATTAAATTTAGCTTTTCAAAAAAGGGATTCATAAATCATAGTCAGACCATAAAAATCAACAAGTCCACTAAAGTTGTAATCATTATGAATAAAGACGAGACAAAATAGAACACATGAGGGAATTGTTAGGGACAAACATTAGCCGATATACATGCCCGTCAAACCCAAAAGCTCTGTACAGCAGCATCGCCGCCGTACAGAGCCCTATAACCATGACCTCGGACTGTCTAAGAAAGCTTTCGTCCTTCGAAGCTCTCTATAGTCTTCCTCCATTCCGGCGTGAAGGGAACGGTCTGCTCCTTGTCCGTATCGAAGAGCACCATGATGGTCTCACCGATACATTTCACTTCCCCGTCCCGGCCTACAAGCTCCTGACGGAAGGTGAAACTGGTGTGGCCGATACGGGTGATGGCCGACTTCACAACGACCTCGTCGTCCTTGGTATAAACCTGATGCTTAAAGTCAGCCTCAAGATGCACGGTGACGATGGCATACTTGTCCACTATCTCATGGCACACCTTGCGAAAATAATCCATCTTAGCCGTGTCATAATACTGGAAATACATCGTGTTGTTGACATGGCCGAAAGCATCCGCGTCCATCCAGCGCAACTGGATGGACATGGAGTGATGATATTCAATCTGGTTGTTTGTATCCATTCTATGCATCTTTTACGTATATAATATAACGTATTCAAACAACATTATATTATACACATTTCTTGATAATTTCCTTTCCTTCCTCCACAGCTTTCATATTGAGAGGGATAAGGTCATGGTGGCGTTCGGGCAGTGTCTTATAGAGCGCACGCTCCAGCGCATCATCAGGAAGGAAAGGCACGACACGAAGCAAGCCGCCTAACACAATCATGTTGAACACTTTGTTGTTGTGCATCTCTGCCGCCTTAGCCATCGCGTCGATACGATAGATGGTAATATCGCCGCGTGTCGGCGGGTTGATGATGCCATTGCCGTCGTAGATAAGCATGCCGCCCGGCTTCACCTTCGGCAAGAACTTGTCGAGCGAAGGTTGGTTGAGCACTATAGCAATGTCATACGAGGAGAGCACCGGCGACGAGATGCGGTCATCACTGACAATGACCGTCACGTTGGCGGTACCCCCGCGCTGCTCCGGCCCGTAGGCGGGCATCCACGTCACTTCCTTGCCGGCAACAAGTCCACTGTAGGCAAGAATCTTACCCATGGAGAGAACGCCCTGGCCACCAAAACCACTGATTATAATTTCTTTCTTCATTGTCTATAACTATTAGAAGGATAGGGAGTTCGGAAGATCAGAAGTTCCAGAGTTCCTCATTAATAACCCGTTGTATCCTTTAAGTCACCTTTCTGATAGAACTCCAACATGTGTTCCTCAAGCCACTCATTGGCCTTGACCGGTGACAGTTTCCAACCGCTGGAACATGTCGACACGATCTCCACAAGGGAAGAGCCCTTGCCGTCCATCGCCGACTGGAACGCCTTGCGGATGGCGCGCTTGGCCTTACGGACAGACGCCACGTTCTCCACGCTCTGACGGCTGACGAAGCAAGTGCCGTTAAGCATGGCTGCCATCTCTGTGATCTTCAGCGGATAGCCGTTGAGTTTCGGATCGCGGCCGTAAGGGCAGGTCGTCGTCTTCTGACCGATCAGGGTCGTAGGTGCCATCTGACCGCCCGTCATGCCATAGATAGCATTGTTGATGAAGATGATAGGGATATTCTCTCCGCGGTTGAGCATGTGGAGCGTCTCCGCCGTGCCGATAGCCGCCAAGTCGCCGTCGCCCTGATAGGTAAAGACGAGACGGTCGGGCCAGCAACGCTTGATACCCGTCGCCACCGCTGGGGCACGGCCGTGAGCAGCCTCCTGCCAGTCGATATCTAAATAGCGGTAGGCAAACACGGCACAGCCAACTGGACTCACACCAATGGCTTTGTCTGCCATGCCCATCTCTTCAATAACTTCTGCCACGAGTTTATGTACTACACCATGGGAGCAGCCGGCACAATAGTGCATCGGCGTGTCGTTCATGAGCTTAGGCTTGGCATAGACTAAGTTCTCCGGTGCTATAACGTCATTCTGCATGATTAGCAAATTTAATCAGTTCTTCTTTTATCTCACTGGGATCAGGTACGATACCCCCGAAGCGGCCATAGTGACGCACGGGGATACGGCCATTGACCGCCAGGCGCACGTCTTGGATCATCTGACCGGCGTTCATCTCTGCCACCAGGATTCCCTTGCAATGACCGGCAAGGGCTGCGATCTGTTTCTCCGGGAACGGCCAGAGCGTGATGGGACGGAACAATCCGACCTTCATGCCTTCCTCACGGGCGAGCTCCACCGCTTTCTCAGCAATACGCGCCACACTGCCGAAAGCCACGACAGCATAGTCGGCATCATCCATGAAGAGGGACTCGAAGCGCACTTCCTTATCCTTACACTGCTGGTACTTCTTCTGCAACTGGATATTGCGCTGTTCCATGACCTCCGGCTTCAGTTCGAGCGAGGTGATGATATTAGGCTTGCGCCTTCCTACCCTGCCAAACGAAGCCCAGGGATAACGCTTCATGATCTCCTCGTCGGTGAGCCGCGGCTTCATGGGGGGCAGCACCACCTTCTCCATCATCTGTCCGATGACGCCATCGGAGAGGATCATGACGGGGTTACGGTAACGGAACGCCAGCTCAAAGGCGAGATCCATGAAGTCGGCCATCTCCTGCACACTCGCCGGTGCCAGCACGATGACATTGTAGTCGCCATTGCCGCCGCCACGGGTAGCCTGGAAATAGTCGCCCTGGGACGGCTGGATGGTACCCAGACCAGGACCGCCACGCTGCACATTGACGATGACACCGGGAATCTCAGCACCAGCCATATAGCTGATGCCTTCCTGCATGAGGGCTATGCCCGGTGAAGAGCTCGTGGTAAACACGCGCTTGCCCGAACCGCCCCCACCATAGAGCATGTTGATGGAGGCTACCTCACTCTCAGCCTGGACGACGGCCATGCCCGTGGTCTCCCACGGCCTGAGGGCCTCAAGGGTCTCTATGACCTCCGTCTGCGGCGTGATAGGATAACCGAAGAAAGCATCCGCGCCACAGCGGATGGCTGCATGGGCCAGCGCCTCATTGCCTTTCATCAGTACGACTTCCTGCTCGCTCATGACCGTGCCTCCCTTCCTTCTTTATTGGGTTCATCTATTGTTACTTTTTTACGATAAACGGTGATGCAACCGTCGGGGCAGACAACAGCGCAGGATGTGCATCCCGTGCAACAGTCGGCCTTAGCACTGGGCTGCGCATACGCATAACCGCTCGCGTTTATCTTGAGTCCGGAGATCTCAATGGCATCAACCGGACAAGCCACGACACACTCCGAGCATCCTTTGCAGCGATCCTCGTCGATGACAATGGCTCCTAACATCTTTGATTTCATAGGCTACGTTTTGTACCTCCTTTCATAATGAGACTCTCACATTATCCCCAAGAGGAAAAAGTCTACGGATTATAATAATCCTTACAGTAGAACGCGACAATCTCCTCCGTCATCTGACGGGCATAGCGTGCCGGGCCCTCAGGATTGAGACGCTCCGCCTGGATATAACATTCAAGGGCGTGCTTCCAATCCTGTTGGCTACGGTAGGAGTTGCCTTTCTCGTACCACTCCTTGTCAGACATATTTTCTTATTTAGAAGTCCGGAAGCTTCCAAAAACTTCCGAAAGCTTCCGAAAATCGTTTTACACTCTATACAACAGTCCGTTGATAAGATCATCCTTGGCGATCTCCTTGATGCGTACATGAAGCTTCTTGCCCGTCGCATTGCGCGGAATCTGCTCTATGAAACGATAGAAACGCGGACGCTTGAAGTTGGCGATATCCGGCGACTCCTTGCAGAAGGCATCAAGATCCTCAGGTGTCAAGCTCTTGTCCTTACGCACGACATAAGCCGTAACAACCTGCCCACGGATCTTATCAGGCACATAAGTCACGATGCTGTCCGCCACCTTCGGATGCTTGTTGAGCACCTCCTCGATCTCTGTCGGATAGATATTCTCACCCGAGGAGATGATCATGTCATCCTTACGGCCAAGGATCGTGATATACTGATGCTTGTCCCATGTGGCGAGGTCACCGGTATAGATGAAGCCTTTATAATACTTGTTACGGGTTTCCTCCTCGTTGTCGTAATACTTATACGGAGACTTTGCAGGCGAGGAGATGATGACCTCACCGGTCTCCTCATTGTCCATTGCCACCACGTCATCGGGATCAGCTTTATGGTCCTCATAGACCTTCACGACACGCACGTCATCGTCGACCATCGACGCACCGGCGGTACCGGCATATTCCGGCAGATCGAACGGACGGAGGAAAGTGTTCCACAGCGTCTCTGTCGTGCCATAGCCGTTGTAGATGTTCGGTGTCAGCAAGCGCTGATAGCGCAGGCAGGCTGAACGCTCGAGCGGAGAGCCCATGGTGATGATACCCGTCAGGGAAGACAAGTCGTAGTCTTTCTTTTCCTGAACATCTGAAAGTTCCTCGAGCACCGTGGGTACACCGATAACGAACGTGATATGGTAACGGGAGACATAACGCAGCGTCGTGTCGGCATCAAACTTACCCATCACGACGAGTGTGGCACCGGCATAAAATGTCGGGCAAGGACCGCCACAGTGGACACCGCCACGATGGAACCACGGTGTGGTGTTCATCGTCACATCCTTGAAGCTCATCGGGAAATGGATCATGATGTCATGGGCTGAAAGGACCTCATTAATGGAAGTCAATGGTACTCCTTTGGGACGGCCGGTTGTACCGGAGGTATAGAGGCGTGTTGTCTCATCATAGATATTCTTTGTACCCTCGCACACTGGCTCTCGGTTGGAAGCCTCTTCCACATAGTCGTGATAAGAGATGACGTCGCCATCGGTCACTCCATCGCTGACGATAAGCCGACGCGGCTTCAGACCGGCGATTTTCACGGCCTGCAGCACCGTAGCCTTGCGCTTCTCATCGAAGAGGATAACCTTCGGTTTGGAATCCTCAAGATTCTCTGCTAACTCACCCGGACTCAGACGGAAGCTCACCGGCGACATCACGCCGCGGATCTTCTGCGGAGCGACATAAGCAAAGGCAAACTCAGGGCAGTTCTGGGTCATTACCATGATGACATCACCCTTGCCGAAACCGTCTTTCACCAAAGAGTTGGCAAGGCGGTTCACCTCGTTATCAAGCTCCTTGTAGGTCCACTGACGATTGGTCTTGGGATCAATCATAGCCAAGCGGTCGTAATAACGGCGCACGTTGCGGTTGAACCCTTCAATCCAAGTGTAATGGGTCTCAAAAATCTCCTTGAACGACTCAGGAGCGTTCGCTGTCTTTTTCTCTTTCATTATCATCTTTTTACCTTAATATTTTTCTATTCGCACAAAAAACTGCACCAAGTCCTATTGGATGAATGGTGCGGCTCCTGTGACCGTCCGCACCTTTTTCATACATTGCAAAAGTAGAAAGATAACAATAAAAGAGGCCAAAAATGATGCTATAAATTACTGAACTGTCGTTTTCGGCCGACAAACCGTCATTATTTCCCAAGCCAATTGCACACTACCTTACGTTGTGTGCGACTGACAATGATCTCCGGGCAGTCATCGCCATAGAGCAGAAGCCGTAACCTGCCATTAGGCAGACTGTCATAACCCTTCACCTGGTTTCGCGGAAGAATATACTTACGATTGACACGCATGAAAGACCGAGCGTCAAGATTGGAAGCCACATCCTCCAATGACTGATCCAAGGGATAGATCGTATCGTCCATCAGGCGCACATACGTTGTCTTGTCCTCTGAGGAGATATAACGCACCATGGAGCCCGGAATACGCTTGGCACCCGTGGCTGTCTTAACCCAGAAACAGGATTTGTCACCCATAGAAGGATTGCCCAAGCCAAACGAATCTTCGGAAATCTGCTTCCTAAGCCTCATCGACTTGCGGATAGCCATGGCAAGCTGATGCTCCTTCACGGGCTTGAGAAGATAGCATAAACTGTTGTACTCAAAAGCGCGGAAAGCATACTCCTCGTGAGCGGTGATAAAGATGACGGGGATGTCATCAGGCGCATAACTAAGCGCATCGAAGACCAAGCCGTCTCGCAACTTGATATCCGCCAGTACAAGGTCGATGTCCTGATGATAGGAAAAAAAAGCACGCCCCTCCTCCACCGACGACAACAAGCCCACGACCTCATAACTTGGGTCGATGGCCTGAAGCATGTGGCGAAGGAGCCTGTAGCTGTAAGAGTCATCCTCAAAGATGACGATCGTCAGAGGCATCATTATATCGGGCAAAAGTTATACCGAAAGAAAAAAGGTAATTGTTCTCTAAAACAATGACCTTTATTCGATGCTAATTGAAGACACCATTAGATTACAAGTTAAACTTATAACCGAAGGTGAACTGGAACACACTGTTCTTACAGTCTCTATGCTCTAAGGCATCAGTCAGCCCCCAGTTGTAGCGCAGATCCCACACAAAGCGACGGTATTCATACGACATGCCCAAGGGGAGGGAAAGGCCGGGGCTCTCCGTGTCAAAACCATCGTCGCTGACGTTGAAATCAGGCTGTAAACCCACCTTCATAGCCAGACCCGGAGCCACATAGAAATTGGCCATGGCAGGGAGATTGATATAGTTGAGCTCTATGCCGTCACAGCCTTGCATAGAAAAGAGAGCACCTGCCGAGAAGCTAAACTTACGAGTTATAGGGAACTCAAACTCGGCTCCCATGGACAAACCTACACGTGAGTCGCTGCCAGAAAGACTTGTCAGATCAGCAATATTGAGGCCTACCTTGGGTTGGATTGTGACACCATTCGTGCGTCGATGCGCTAACATAGGCATAGAGATCAGCAATAAAAACAGGGCAAAAGTTACTTTCTTCATAAAAATATACATTATGTTGGTTAATTCCACAAACTTACATAAAAATATCCATAAACACTCTCCTCGTTGATACAAATTAAGAAAAATTGGAAATTTATAAGTGCATATAGATACTCACGAATAAAAAAACTCCTACCCACAAAACCGATGTGGATAGGAGTTTTACTATTGAGTAATTAAAGAGATTCTTATTCAGCCTTAGGAGCTTCCTCTGCCTTAGCCTCTTCTGCCTTAGGTGCCTCCTCTACTTTAGCCTCCTCAGCGGGAGCCTCAGCCTTAGGTGCTTCAGCGGCATCAGCGGCCTTCTTTGTGCTACGACGGCTACGACGAGTCTTCTTCTCAGCCTTAGGAGCCTTAGCCATGTTCTCATCGAAGTCAACAAGCTCGATGAAGCACATAGAAGCAGCATCGCTCGGGCGAACACCAAGCTTGATGATACGTGTGTAGCCACCGGGACGGTCGGCTACGCGCGCTGCGATCTCACCAAAGAGCTCCTTGACAGCGTAGCTCTTCTGAAGATAACGCCTTTGCGAGAGTCGTAGTGATTCTTTTGTGCATGATCAGGCTGGTTGCCATGTTAGCAAGCATAGCTGAGCGATGAGATGCAGTACGACTCAGATGGTTGAACTTTTTATTGTGTCTCATTTTGTTTTAATTCTAACGGATATTATTCCTTATCCAGTTTATACTTTGAAATATCCATACCAAACGACAGATTCAGACTCTCGAGCAAATCATCAAGCTCTGAGAGCGATTTCTTACCGAAGTTACGGAACTTCAAGAGGTCTGTCTTCTGATACTGCACGAGATCAGCAAGGGTCTCGACATCAGCCGCCTTGAGGCAGTTGAGCGCACGGACACTGAGGTTGAGGTCTGTGAGCTTAGTCTTAAGCAACTGACGCATATGCAGCACTTCCTCGTCAAACTCCTGATTGCCTTCTTTATCGGCAGTCTCCAGCTGGATCTTCTCGTCGGAGAAGCAAAGGAGGTGGAAGATGAGGATCTTGGCAGCTTCTTTCAGCGCATCCTTCGGGTGGATGGAACCGTCCGTGGTCACTTCGATGATGAGGTTGTCGTAGTCGGTCTTCTGCTCGACACGAGTGGGCTCAACATGATAACGCACGTTACGGATTGGGGTGTAGATAGAATCGATGGGAAGTACGTTGACATCCGTGCAGAACTGACGGTTCTCGTCAGCAGGCACATAGCCACGACCCTTATTGATAGTAAGGTCCATCTGGAAGGATGCCTTGGAGTCTAAATGACAAATCACCAAATCAGGGTTTAACACTTCAAATCCAGTCAGATACTTACCGATATCACCTGCTTTGAACTCTGTGGAATTCTCTACGGTGATACTAACTTTCTCGTTCTCGAATTCGTCTACTACTTGTTTGAATCGAACTTGCTTGAGATTCAAAATGATATTGGTGACATCCTCCTTCACACCGGGAACGGTAGCGAACTCATGCTCTACACCACTGATACGGACAGTGTTGATGGCATAACCTTCAAGCGAAGAAAGAAGGACGCGGCGAAGCGAGTTACCAATGGTAACGCCGAAGCCAGGCTCGAGCGGGCGGAACTCAAACTTTCCGTAGTGGTCGTTGGCCTCCAACATCACAACTTTATCAGGTTTTTGAAATGCTAATATCGCCATTAATTCAATGATTTTTATTTATTTCGAGTACAACTCAACGATTAACTGCTCCTTAATGTTCTCGGGGATGTCAGTACGCTCAGGCATGTGAAGATACTTGCCGCTCTTAGTGTTCTGATCCCACTCAAGCCAAGGATACTTGCTGTGATTGAAACCAGCAAGGGCATTGTCGATAACCTCGAGAGACTTAGCCTTCTCGCGGACACCTACAACCTGACCCGGCTTAACAGAATAAGAAGGAATGCTCACAACCTTGCCGTCAACAGTGATATGACGATGGCTGACGAGCTGACGGGCAGCGGCACGCGTTGGAGCGATACCAAGACGGAAAACGACATTGTCGAGACGGCTCTCCAACAACTGAAGAAGAACCTCACCCGTCTTACCATCTGCCTTTGCAGCTTTGTCGAAGAGGTTATGGAACTGACGCTCCAGCACACCGTATGTATACTTAGCCTTCTGCTTCTCAGCTAACTGCTGACCATACTCTGATGTCTTGCGGCGACGGTCGTTGCCATGCTGCCCTGGAGGGAAGTTGCGCTTTGACAGTACCTTATCTGCACCAAAGATGGGCTCACCAAAACGGCGTGCGATACGAGACTTAGGACCTATATATCTTGCCATAATTTAAAATGCTTTACTATTGTATCTATGAGAATGAGTTCTAATTATACACGACGACGCTTAGGAGGACGGCAGCCATTGTGTGGCAACGGTGTTACGTCAACAATCTCTGTTACCTCGATACCAGCGCCATGTACGGCACGGATAGCGCTCTCACGACCATTACCAGGACCCTTGACAAAGGCCTTTACCTTGCGAAGACCAAGGCTGTAAGCAACCTTAGCGCAGTCCTCTGCTGCCATCTGAGCAGCATACGGTGTATTCTTTTATTGGCAAGAGACACAATAATATTGTTAAAGCTACTGTGAACATGGAGCTGACCTGTAGCCTCAACACGGACATTTCTTTTCTTAGATGTTACTTTCTGTTGTTTTGCCATAATAAAGCCTCCATTAGATTACTTAGTAGCCTTCTTCTTGTTTGCAACAGTCTTCTTCTTTCCCTTACGAGTACGAGCATTGTTCTTCGTGCTCTGGCCACGTACAGGAAGACCATTACGATGACGGACACCACGATAGCAGCCAATATCCATCAAGCGCTTAATGTTCATCTGAATCTCTGAACGGAGGTCACCCTCCACTTTGAATTCAGCGCCTATACCATAGATATAAGTCAATGCGATCTCGCCACGCTTGTTCTGGGGCAAGTCTACTCCAACAATTCGTATTGCCATTAGTTGAAATGAATTGAATAAATAATTTGTTTTGCTTAAAATAACGCGTTGATTTTGCTAAAAAGCACGCAAAGATAGTAAGAAAACTTCAATCAGCTTCCTTATCATCTAAAACTTTACGCAACTTTAACAATTAGCCTTGACGCTGCTTCATCTTAGGGTTCTTCTTGTTGATGACGAAGAGACGACCCTTACGACGAACAATCTTGCAGTCGGCAGAACGCTTCTTGATTGATGTTCTTGTTTTCATAACCTGAAAGTATATAAAAATCTCTTATTTATATCTGAACTCTATCCTACCCTTTGTCAAGTCATAAGGGCTCATCGCTACCTTGACTTTGTCGCCCGGAAGGATCTTAATGTAATGCAAACGCATCTTGCCCGAGATATTGGCGATGATCTGGACTCCGTTCTCTAATTCCACCCGGAACATGGCATTGGACAAGCTCTCTATCACTGTCCCGTCCTGTTCTATAGCTGACTGTTTTGACATATAATATATTTAACCTTAAATACTCTACCTCTTAATAATGTTCCAAAGACTATAATATCAATTTGAAGGCTCTCCAAAAGGATGGCCTAATGGAGAGCCAATCATTTATATGAGATCCGCCTTCGGAATAGAATATCCAAAGACCAGATTAATATGCACTTACAGCACCAGCCTTACGTGTGTGGCCAGAATTCAACAATCCATCATAGTGGCGCATAAGCAGATACGACTCAATCTGCTGAAGTGTATCAATCACTACACCCACTGTAATGAGGAGGGATGTGCCACCGAAGAACTGAGAAAAAGCCTGCTGCACATTAAGCAAACCTGCCAAAGCCGGCATGACGGCAATGAAGGCGATGAACAACGAACCTGGGAACGTGATACGAGACATCACTGTGTCGATATATTCGGCTGTGTCGTGACCCGGCTTGATTCCAGGAATGAAACCGTTGTTGCGCTTCATGTCTTCTGCCATCTGCTGAGGGTTGAGCGTGATGGCTGTGTAGAAATAGGTGAAAGCGATGATGAGAATGACGTAGATGATGTTGTACAACAGACTACGGTTATCCATCAAGTTGCGTACTACCCAACTTGCATTATCGCTCTGATACTGAACGATAGCCAATGGGATGAACATCAATGCCTGAGCAAAGATGATAGGCATCACGTTGGCAGCGAAAAGCTTCAGAGGGATATACTGACGGGCACCACCCACCTGTTTATTTCCTACAAGGCGCTTAGCATACTGCACCGATAGAGAATAAGAATCTCGGCGATAAACATCACAAGACCGCCACCGGAGATGGCCGTGAAACGGGAGCTGAGCTCCTGTACGAAGGCCTGGGGCAGTCTCGCAATGATACCTATCATAATGATCAATGAGATTCCATTTCCAACTCCCTTGTCGGTAATACGCTCACCCAGCCAAAGGATAAACATAGAACCAGCAGCCAAGATAATCGTGGCCGGAATCATGAATACACTCCAGGAGATGCCGCTTGCAAGTGCGGAACTTGCTTGCATCTTCAGGTTGATAAGGTAACTCGGTGCCTGGAAGAGCAGAATTGCTACCGTCAGCACACGAGTATACCACTGTATTCTTTTGCGGCCACTCTCTCCCTCACGCTGCATCTTCTGAAAGTAAGGTACAGCCACAGCGAGGAGCTGCATAACAATGGAAGCCGAGATGTAAGGCATAATACCAAGCGCGAAAATCGACGCATTGGAAAATGCTCCACCAGAGAACATGTCTAACAGTGACATAAGGCCACCGGAAGTTTGCGACTGAAGTTGGTCAAGCTTGGCGGGGTCGATACCCGGAAGCACAACGAATGATCCAAAACGGTAGATAGCCGTAAACAAAAGAGTGACGAGAAGCCTCGTGCGAAGATCCTCCACTCTCCAACAGTTCTTTAGTGTCTCAATTAGCTTTTTCATTATTAGATTTTTGTTGCATTACCACCAACTGCCTTGATAGCCTCCTCGGCAGTCTTAGAGAAGGCGTTAGCCTCGACATCAACCTTTGCTTTCAGTTCACCCGTACCAAGGATCTTAACAAGCTCCTTACCATTGGTCAGACCAGCAGCAACGAGCTCCTGGATACCGATCTTAGTCAGGTTCTTCTCCTCAGCAAGCTTCTGAAGGGTAGCAAGGTTAACAGCGAAGTACTCCTTGTGGTTGATGTTCTTGAAACCAGCCTTCGGTACACGACGCTGTAAAGGCATCTGACCACCTTCGAAACCAATCTTTCTCTTGTAACCGGAACGAGCCTTAGCACCCTTATGACCACGGGTAGAAGTACCACCGAGTCCAGAACCTGGACCACGACCGATACGACGACGTGAATGAGTAGAGCCAGCTGCCGGCTTCAATGTATGTAATTTCATGATT
>ONBC01000088.1 GCA_900315955.1 uncultured Prevotella sp. | reverse complement strand
GTTCAAGGCCTCTTCTGACGCGAAGCTTCGTCAGGACATGAACGTGGAGGACGAGTTTTTCCAGGCGATAGAGGATCGCGACACCGCAATCATGAGTCGTGATAAGCAACTCAAGGAAAAAGACCGGTTACTCTTGCAAAAGACGGAGCAGCTCTCACAGAAGGATCAGCAGCTCTCTCAGAAGGATCAGCAACTTTTGCAAAAGACGGAGCAGCTCTCACAGAAGGATCAGCAGCTCTCACAGAAGGATCAGCAGCTTTCGCAGCAAAGCCAGCAGTTGAATCGTGTTCGAGAGAGATTGCGCAGGCAAGGCCTGTCAGACGAAGAGATTGAAGAGTGGTTAGGTAAATAAGGGAAGGCCTGATGTAGCAGCTGTTGAGGCTGTTGAGATAATATCCGGTAGGGCTCCAGGGTTTCTCGCAGATTGCGATATTGCTTAAAATAGCGGTACGATGAGGCATGAATGGTAAGCGGCATGATGACGGGGATCAGCGTGTCGCTTACAGAAAACGTCCCTATTGGTTCGTCAGCCGCCTCAGTATCGGCCCGAGCAGGTCGTCCCATGGCATCATTCCGAGGTCGGTGAAGCGGATGCCACTGACAAACATCTCGCCGTCGTCGCTCAGACGGTCGGAGCCCTGCAGCATCAATTTATGGATAATCGTATGGTAAAAAATGATAAAATCTTATGGAGTTTGAATTTTTCCCCTTATTTTTGTCACAAATAGTCAAAGAAAGGATTCAACCATGTCGAAAGTCAAAATCATTTACTACGGTCACAGCTGTTTCAAGGTTGAGGCGCTGTCCGGCTCCATCATTTTTGATCCTTACGCCGACGGCAGCGTGCCGGGTCTGCGTTTGCCCCGCGGACTGAAGGCTGATGTCGTGTCATGTTCTCATCAGCATGACGACCACAATGCGGCAGAGCTGGTGCGTACAACCGGCGACAGGCCGATGTTCACAGTGCAAAAGCTCACTGTGCCCCACGACCATCACGACGGTGAACACCGCGGGCTGAGCGACATCACGTTGGTCAATTTCAACGGACTTACGGTATGCCATCTCGGAGACCTTGGCCGATTGCCCACTGCCGAGGAATATGCATTCTTCAGCCATGCTGATGTCGTGCTTTTGCCCTGTGCTGGCTATTACACCATCTCGTCGGCTGAGGCGCGGGAGATCATCGGCCACCTCAAGCATCCCAGCCTTAAAATCCTCATGCATTTCCGTGAGGGTGGGCGGGGCTACGACGTGCAGGAGACCATCGACGAGGTGGCCGCCGACGTGCCGTTCATCCATCGACTGGCAGAAACGTCGATTGAGGTGGATGCGCAGAATGTGCCGGATGAGATTATCACGCTTGAGCCCGCACAATGAGGCAGGGCCGGAGTTTATTGTCAGGACGTATCTCCAGAGGCAGCCTTATACTTGTTGGGGGAAAGCAATGGCTTATATCTTCTCTGAATGGTATGAGACGCGTGGCTCGAGTTGCACCCATGAAGTTTACGGATTGGGCGAAATACTTCATGGTGATGGATAATATACATCTTATTATAGCGTTATTGAGAATATAGAGTTTCGCTCTTCGATTCAATAGGGACTGTGAACTCATAGCGGAGTCCGATGAAGAACAATGTGTTTAGGCTGTTGTTAAAAAGTATCTCCGCGGGCAAGTAACAACAGAAGATGATAAAAATAGATATTTCGTCGAAGGTCCTGCATTTCAAGCATCCGGCAGGAACTTCGCGCGGTGTATATACTACGCACCGTTCTTATTATGTGACGGTTGAAAAAGACGGGGTCAAGGGAGTGGGAGAATGCTCCATTCTGCCAGACCTGAGCTGCGATGCCATGCCGTGGCCTCGCTACGAGGCTGTGCTGCGCAAGGCTTGTGAGCTCGTGGAGCAGATGGGCGGCATTCCTTATGAGATGCTGCGACCCTATCCTTCTATTCTCTTTGGATTGGAGACGGCTTTTGCGCAGGTGGATGCGCAGGGATCTACTGCCTTGTCGGATACGCCTTTCGCGCGTGGAGAAGAGGGTATTCCTGTCAATGGGCTCGTGTGGATGGGCTCTTTCGAAGAGATGTATGCCCGGTTGGAGGAGAAGATGAAGCAGGGGTTCCGTTGCGTGAAACTGAAGATAGGGGCTATCGATTTCCCGCGTGAGCTCGAGCTTGTGAAGCATGTCCGTGAGCATTTCTCTAAAGAACAGATTGAGTTGCGCGTGGATGCCAATGGAGGATTCGCGCCAGAGAATGCCATGCAGCGAATGAAGGAGCTGGCAAAATATGATGTCCACTCCATTGAACAGCCCGTCAAGCAGCATCAATGGAGGGAGATGGCGTTTCTCTGCAAGGAATCGCCGCTGCCCATCGCTCTTGACGAGGAGCTCATTGGCGTGAATCTGCCGGAGCAGAAAGCGCGGCTGCTCGACACCATCCATCCGGCTTATATCGTGCTTAAACCGAGTCTGCACGGTGGCATGATGGGGTGTCGTGAATGGATCCGTCTGGCGCGGGAGCGCGGTATAGGCTCCTGGATAACGTCGGCCCTGGAAAGTAATGTGGGGCTCAATGCTGTCGCACATTTCTGTGCGGAGGTCTATGGACCGCATATCACAATGCCGCAAGGACTGGGCACGGGACTGCTTTATACGGATAATATTGACCGTCCGTTGAAGATTGTGGGAGACAAGTTATGGTACTTGAAGAATTTTTAGACGAATGGAACAACGACCGTCCTACGGTGCTTGTGCATACGAGTGGTTCTACGGGCAAGCCCAAGCCGATGTGGGTGGAGAAACGGAAGATGCTCAACTCGGCTCGTATCACTTGCGACTTTCTTGGATTAAAGCCCGGCGACTCCGCGCTGCTCTGCATGCCGCTCGATTATATTGCGGGAAAGATGGTTGTCGTGAGGTCGATCGAACGGAGATTAAAACTCGTAAGTATCGCACCTTGTGGTCATCCCATGGCGAAGGCGGAGCCTACGACGTTCGCTGCAATGGTGCCTCTGCAGGTGTATAACTCGTTGCGAGTAGCGGAGGAGAAACGGAAGCTGATGGCGATCCGTCACCTCATCATCGGAGGTGGCGCTGTCGATGAGGAAATGGCGGCTGCGCTGCGCTCGTTCCCTAATCATGTGTGGAGCACCTACGGTATGACGGAGACACTCTCGCACATTGCGCTGCGCCGGCTTAATGGCAAGGACGCAAGTGAATGGTATACTCCCTTTGATACGGTGGAAGTGTTGCAGGATGCCGAGGGGTGCCTTGTCATCAACGCGCCGCTCGTTCATGATGGCGCTTTGAAGACCAATGACCGGGTGGAGATGCGGTTGAATAAAATCACTGGGAAACAACAGTTCAGAGTGATCGGACGTAAAGATAATGTCATTGATTCGGGCGGTATCAAAATACAGATTGAAGAGGTGGAACGAAAGCTGAAACCGCATCTTAGCATACCTTTTATGATCACGAAAGCAGCGGATAGAAAATTCGGGGAAGCGGTCGTTTTGCTTTGTGAAGCGCCTTCGGGTTCTAAAGCATTGACCTCTTTGGATGCGGTATTTTCAGAGGATGATTTGTGCAACATTTGCACAAAATTTTTGCCCCCTTATTGGGTTCCGAAGAAATATGTATTCGTGGATAAACTGCCGATGACGGAGACGGGAAAACCAGCCAGGGCTGAGGCGGAGAGAATGGTCAGGGGTTGATGCAGTGTTTTTTTTGTCGCAATTATCCCTGTTGCAAAGAATCCTGTTGCAATGATTTTGTCGCAGTGACCGCCACCGGGGACGATCGCTGCAACGGATGTTTTGGGAACGCTACTTGCCTAAGAACTTATCGACAGCTTCAATGATGATGTCATTGAGCGTGATACGGTTGAGCTGAGAATCGTTGAGCGCTTTATACTGCAGCATGCGGGCATAGAGCGATTGCGGCATGCGGCATCCCACACTCTTGATGGGCTCTCCGGCATATTTGGCATTGCGGTCCGGTACCTCATGGCGCTGGGCCGCATTCAGTTTGGGAGCATCCTCAACGGTCGTTCTCGCCCTTGATCGAGCGGCGTTTGTTTTTGGGTGTCTTGCTGCTGCCTGTTGTCTGGGTGGCTGCTGTGGTTCAGTGTGTGCTTGCTCCTGCGGTTGCTGCTGAACCTGTTCCTCAACTGGTGTCTGTGTGGCAGTTTGCACGGCTGCGTAGGTGTCTGCTTGTGTATTTGCGTGCAATGGTGCATTGTTGTTTTGCTCTATAACTTTCTCATTATCAGACGAATTGTCTACATTTTCCTTGCCGGCTTGCAACATCTTGGCAAGTTGGTTTTGTAGGCTATTTGTGTTTCTTTTTATCTTCATATTCTATGTGTTGTTGGTGCTTTGTAAGGGCAGTGGGGGATAATTGGCCCCCTGGTCGCCGTCTGTAGATCTAATATACTTATTCGTCTCCGAAGATAGTCTCTGCTACTTTCATGTAATCTTCTGCGGCACGGCAAGAGGGTGCATAGTTGATGACATCCGTCATGCGTGTCTGAGCCTCTGCCACCTTCACGGAGCGGTGGATAGGTGTTGGAATCAGAGAATCTTCAAAGTTGTTCTCCAAGAAGTCTTGCAGCTCATTGGTGATGACGAGCTGACTGTTGACCATCGTGGGCAGGAGCAACATGTTGGCGAGGTTCGGGTTCAGTTCTTTCTTGATCTGCTTGGCCTGCTCGAGAATGCTGCCTACACCGGTCACGCTCAGACCTTCCATCTGGATAGGCACCAGGAGCGTTGTGGCCATAGCCATGGCGTTGCAGGTGCTCTGCGAGAGCGACGGCGGGCAGTCGATGAGCATGAAGTCGAAGTCTTCAAACACGTTGCCAGTGGCTTCTTTCTCATCAATAGCACCGTTGGTCATATTGAAGTAGCCTTGCATGACACACTTTGCGAGCACCAGTCGAGGAATGTTCTGGCCGAAGAGCGACACATCTATATTCTGCATCTCTGCTGAGCCTGGAACGTAAAAGATGCCGGTGGGAGAGGTGTATACAGGAATCTTTGCCACTTTTGTCATGGCATCGTAGATGGTCATGCGCGCGTATTCCGGCAGAGTCTTGCGGAGGTCGTTCCACCCTAAGAGAAATGAGAGGTTGCACTGCGGATCGAGGTCCATCACGATGACGCGCTTCTGCGGATACATCTTGTGGAGGCAGGCTGCAAGTGTCTGCACAGTAGTCGTTTTCCCTACGCCTCCCTTGAAGTTTGTTACGGAGAGGACATCGTTGAGTTGATGTTTCATCGTCTTTTCTTCCATTGTCTTATTGTCTGCTTTATGTTTTGTCTTATTGTCTTATTGTCTTGTTGCGTGCAACCAAATTGCCTTGTTGCGTGCAATCTGAATTACTTTATTGCGTGCAATCCATGTTGCTTAGTTGCGTGCAATCAGACAGGCGGCTTGAATTATTGCTCGATTTTTTATTGCATCTTTGCACGCAATAGATCTTGTCTTATTGCTTAATTGTGCGCAATGTTGTTTGTTTTATTGCGCGCAATGTTGTTTGTTTTATTGTACGCAATATTGTTTGTTTTATTGCACGCAATGGCAAACTTCTGATTGCGTGCAAGCGCTCAATACGTTTTGCTTATTTGCGTGCAATGTGATTTGAATAGTTGTACAGTTGTATCTTTGTCCAATTGCGTGCAATCTATCAATCGCACATTTCTTTCTGCAAAGATACGAAATAATTGTTAGGCTCAAAAATAAATGAGAAAGAAAGTTTTTAGACGGTAGAATAATTGCCTAAAATTGTCAAAGTTCTTCATAGTTGGGTATATGGTCCAAGAATAAATATTTTTTACCAACAAAATCCAACTTGCAGCAATAGTGACAGAGGCCGTTGGAGACCACAAGATATTGGGCATGCAGCTGGAGGTTGTATGCCATGATCTGGTCGAAGACACGTTGGGTGATCGGGACGTGGGGCGCTTTGAATTCGATGATCATCCGTGGCTTGAGCGTCCTGTCATAAAGCACGCTGTCGGCTCGCAGGTCTTTGGAGCCGATGCGGAGAGGAACTTCATTGGCGAGCAGGGCAGTGGGGTAGCCGAGTGAAGAAGTGAGCCAGTGGATAAAGTGCTGACGCACCCACTCCTCCGGCGTCAGGGCTACCCAGCGTCGGCGCAGTGGGTCGAGGACTTATGATGGAAGGTTTAGTCGAATCATTTTATTAACTTTGCAAAGATAATAAATAAATTGAAGAGTTTAAGCCAATGGCAGAGAAAAAAGCGGTGCCTACTTTCGATGGCATCATGCGTGACCTCAAAAATGGCGACTATGCACCTATATATATATTGATGGGGGACGAGTCGTATTATATCGACCGGATCAGCAATTACATACAAAATAATGTGTTGCCTGCCGATCAGCAGGCTTTCGATCAGACGGTGGTCTTTGGAGCTGATGTCTCGGCTTCGCAGATAGCTGACCTTGCCATGCAGTTCCCGATGATGGCTCCGCGTCGGGTCATCATCGTGAAGGAGGCTCAGGGCTTGCGCTCACTCGATAAGTTGGAGCACTATGCGCAGAAGCCACAGCCGAAGACGGTGCTCGTCGTCTGCTATAAGAACGGAACCATCAATCGCCGCTCCAAGCTCGTCTCGGCCGTCGAGAAGAATGGAGTGGTGTTCGAGAGCAAGAAGCTGCGTGACTGGCAGCTCCCGGGACACATCCGTTCGTACCTCCAGTCGAAGAAGGTGAGCATCGATGACAAGAGCGCTTCGATGATAGCGGAGAATGTAGGCGCCGATCTCAACCGGCTGTACTCCGAACTCGACAAGCTCATCATCTCGCTTCCCGAAAATGACAGACGGGTGACTCCTGAGATGGTGGAGAAAAATATCGGGGTGAGCAAGGACTTCAACTCTTTCGAGCTTCGCGATGCCATTGTCAACCGCAATGTTTTGAAGGCGAACAGGATTATCAAATACTTTGACAATAATCCAAAGGCTGGATCGCTCTATAGTTTCTTGCCGCTGCTCTTCTCTTATTTCCAGAATCTGATGCTTGCCTATTATGCGCCCAGCCGTACTGATCAAAATGCTTTGGCAGCCTACCTCGATCTGAAGAGTGTGTGGGGCGTGAAGGACTACCTCACGGGGTTGCGAAATTACACCGGGAAGAAGACGCTTCAGATTCTGCAGAAATTGAGAGAGATTGACGCTAAAAGTAAGGGTCTGGACAACCCTTCAACCTCTTCTGGAGACCTGATGAAGGAGCTGATCTTCTTTATTTTGCACTGAGAAGGGGCTCTCTTTCGTCGTTTTTCACTGGTTTTTCATCTCTTTCGAGCGTCCGCGAGGACGCTTTTTTTATGCCTAAATCTTTGAAAACGGGGCAGTTATATCGATAAACCTCCGCTGAGAATCGCTTCTTTTCAGCCTTCCGCCCACTTGTTCGGAAAGAATGCGATAGCAGAAAAAAACGCTACAATTGGGAGGACGGAATTTAGTTTTAAGCTCTATTACCATTGACGTTTCTAAATTTTGAGTTTCTAAATATATTTGGATATAAACGCCAGTTTGACTTTTGTAAACTAAATTAAAACACTAAATATTAAAGACGGCAGCGCTGGTGATGATTTCTAAAATCAAACATTTCGGTTTATAAATCTCAATTCATAAATATACATCAATATACTTGAAATATATAGTACTGATAATCAATATATTATATGATTATTTAAATTTTATATGCGTTGGATGGCGGTAAAACAGCCTTGCTTTGATTGCATAATAGAGGTAATAGAGAAAAGGGCGGAATGTTTATCTAAATCAGACCCAAATAGTTAGTAAATTTCTCTATAACAATACTTTAGTAGTAAAAATCACGAAAAATTTATATATCTAAAGCCAAACATCGGATTTTGGATTTAATATTGCAAATCTTAATAATTTATATTTGTAAACCCATATTTGCTGTTGTAAAATTGTTGTTTATAAATTTGCATGGCTCGGAGATTTTGTTTAACTTTGCAAATAGTTTCGCAACAAGCCTACAGGCAATAAAAACAGACTTAATCATGGACAACGATGGTTTGAAAGACAGAATCAAGGAGATCATGGACAACAAGCACATGATCAATATTGTGTTTGCCAATGAGACGGGAATCAATCCTGGCACCCTCAGTTTGCTTCTAAGAGGAAAGACTCAGCCTACCCTGAAACATTATGAGGCCATCCATAACCGGTTCCCCGATATTTCTATGGAGTGGCTTTTTGATGGCACGGGGCCGATGTATAAGCATGAGTCGGCAGGACAGTCGTCAGCAGACGGTGCTGCCGCTTCAGTTGATGTTTCGAAAGAAGCCGGTGTACCGGCATCCGGGCTGAGTCTGCCGGATGGAGCCAGTGCTTCTTCTATAGATGGAAAGGCAGCGCAGGTGTCCCCTTCCCTTTTCGACAATGCTCGTTTGCAAGGAGGTCAGATGCCTCGTCCGGGTGAGAAAAATATTATCAAAATAGTTGACAAACATCCCCGCAAGATTACAGAGATAAGAGTCTTTTATGACGATCAGACCTGGGAGTCTTTTGTGCCCAAAAACAAATAAGGCGAACCGCCTTAATCAAATTAGTCGATCTATCTCGAATAATTTAGCCGGCTTGTTTTGGCTCGTTGCGATATTTCAATTATCTTTGTGGTTGGAAAGTCTAATAGAAACGATTCTTGGTTTCAAGCGTTGTTTTAAGGAATACAATCATGAAGAAATACTGTCTTAATTTACGTGTGGCTTCGGCAGAGCATCTTACGGATCATCATGTATTGCTGAAGTTGACCAATGATGATGCACTCCCGGAGATGTGTCCGGGACAGTTTGTGGAGGTTCGTATTGATCATTCGCCATCTACATTCCTCCGTCGTCCTATCTCCATTAACTTTGTTGATCTGAAGCGTAATGAGCTTTGGCTCCTTGTCGCTGCCATCGGTGAGGGCACGCGCCAGTTGTATCAGTTGAAGCGCGGCGATACCGTCAATTGTCTCTTGCCGCTTGGCAATGGCTTCACGATGCCTTCTGCCCATGAACATGTTGAGTCTCCTGTAAGAAAGGTGCTGCTTGTCGGAGGTGGTGTTGGGGTGGCTCCTTTGCTTTGGCAGGGTCAGAAACTCAAGGACTCTGGTTTTGAGCCCGTCTTCCTTTTAGGAGCCCGCTCTGCTAAAGATCTGTTGGAACTGGAGTTTTTTAAGAAGGTGGGTCCCGTCTATATTACCACAGAGGATGATTCGGCCGGTGAGAAAGGCTTTGTGACCAATCACACGATTCTTCAGCGTGAGCAGTTCGATCTCATCCAGACCTGTGGCCCTAAGCCAATGATGAAAGCTGTGGCGGCCTATGCCCGCGAGAAGCAGACAGCCTGTGAGGCCTCGCTTGAGAATATGATGGCGTGTGGTCTCGGCGCTTGTCTGTGTTGTGTGGAGAAGACCACAGAGGGCAACCTCAGGGTGTGTCAGGACGGTCCGGTGTTCGATATCAACAAACTTCTTTGGTAAGGTTTTATTTGGTCATCATCAGGAATCCGACACATGGTTTCTCAAACAAATATTGTAAAGAAAACTGATAGATTATGGTTGATTTAAATGTAAAGATAAAAAATCTTTCCCTTCGTAACCCTATTTTGACGGCGAGCGGCACATTTGGCTATGGTTTGGAGTTTCAGGACCTGGTGCCCTTAGAGGAGCTGGGGGGTATCATTGTCAAGGGAACGACCCTCGAAAAACGTGAGGGAAACGACTATCCGCGCATGGCAGAGACCGCTTCCGGCATGCTCAATTGCGTGGGTTTGCAGAACAAGGGCGTGGACTATTTCTGCAAGAATATCTATCCCAAGATCAAGGATATCGACACCCATTTCATCGTGAACGTGAGTGGAAACTCGCCCGAAAACTATGCAGCGTGTGCATCGAGAATTGATGCTTTGGAGAAGATTCCGGCTATCGAATTGAACATTTCCTGTCCTAATGTCAAGCATGGCGGCATGGCTTTTGGCGTGACGTGTGAGGGTGCGGCGAGTGTTGTCAAGGCTGTCCGCAAGGCCTATCACAAGACACTTATCGTGAAGCTTTCACCCAATGTCACGAACATTGCTGATATAGCGCGCGCTTGTGAGGCTGAGGGTGCTGACGCGGTCTCGCTCATCAACACGCTCATGGGAATGGCTATCGACATCGAGCACCGTTGTCCTAAGCTCTCCATTGGCACCGGTGGGCTCAGTGGTCCTTGCGTGAAGCCCGTGGCCGTAAGAATGGTCCATGAGGTCTATAAGGCGGTGAAAATCCCCGTTGTGGGGCTGGGTGGTATTATGACAGCTGAGGACGCCATAGAGTTCTTTATGGCGGGTTCTACGGCGATAGAGATCGGTACAGCCAATTTCATCGACCCTCAGGTGACGATGAAGGTGAAGGCCGGTGTCGCTTCATGGCTTGAGCGTCATGGTTGTGAGAGCGTGCGGGAGATTATCGGTGTCGTGAAATAAGCCGAACGGCAAGGGGTCTCATTATTAACACATTGATAAAGGATGAGTGAGTATTTAGGTAAACGAGCCATCGTTGTAGGAGCTTCTTCAGGCATAGGCAGCGAGGTAGCCCGTTTGTTGTTGAGAGATGGCTGGACGGTGGGTCTCGTGGCTCGGCGTGGGGCTCTGTTGGAGGCTTTGGCGAGTGAATGCTCGTCCCAAGTGCCTTCGTCCGGGCGCTCAACCGAAGAGAACGCGTGCGGCAGGGCTTTCGTTCGCGAGATTGACGTCACGTCAGCGGACGCCGATACCGGTCTGCGTCAGCTCATTGACGAGATGGGAGGTCTCGATCTTTATTTCCATGCGGCGGGAGTGGGGTGGATGAACCCGGAACTTGAGAAGTCGAAGGAACTGCGCACGTTGGCTGTCAACGGCGTGGGCTTTGCCCGTATGGTGGGTGAGGCCTATCGCTATTTTGCCTCTGCGGGTCATGGTCAGATTGCTGTCATCTCGTCGATAGCCGGCACCAAAGGCCTCGGCCCGGCACCTGCCTACAGTGCCACTAAAGCCTTTGAGGGCGTCTATCTCCAGGCGTTGGAGCAACAGGCCAGGGGTCGTGGGCTGGACATTCATTTTACCGATATCCGCCCCGGCTTTGTCCGTACGGCGCTGATAGGTGAGGGCAATCATTTCCCGATGGTCCTCGACCCTCAGAAAGTGGCGGGGCAGATCGTTGCTGCCATCTATCATCAGCGTCACGTTGTCGTCATCGACTGGCGCTGGCGTGTGCTGACGTTCTTTTGGCGATTGCTGCCCCGTTGGGTCTGGAGAAGCATGAACGTACATCGTTGAGCCATCACCGTTTGGCGGATACCGGCGGCGCTGGGCATCTCCGCCGCATCGGGCACCTGCTCAGCCTCTCCCGCCGGAGCTGCTCCTGCCAGAGATTCCGCAAGAGCGCGATCCCGAACTCCGTCGAGGCGATAATCTTCTCTATCGTCGGTGCCGTAGCATAGCCCCCGTGGCGGCGGATGGAGGGTAACACCTCTGCGGTGCCCCAGTGCTTGAAGATCTTCGCCTGCGGGAGCTTCGAGGAGAGGACGAGGGAGTAAAGACCCGACTCGTTGATGATGGTCTTGTTTGGGTTTCCTTGAATACCGTCACGAATCGTTACGGTATTCTTATCCTCGTCGTCAACGTGGTCGCCAAGAGCCTTGCGTGGGTTGGTATATCCAAGGGCTGTTGCGACATCTGCTCCCACGAACCAAACTTCATTCTTGATTTCTATTGCCCGGATGTCTCCGAACATCTCATGATGGAAGTTAATCAATTCGTTGTTCATCATTCGTTTTTCAATTTTAATGATTCTGATGTTTCATGTGAAGGTGGCCACCTCCGTTTATTTTGTGCACCCACGAACAGTTTCTGCCATAACGGGAAAGCACCACAACTGACAGTTTACTGATTACGGTGCAAAGATGGTGAAAAAATCCCATCCGTCGCACCGTCGCACCGTCGCACCGTCGCATTTATAGCTATCGCATGTCTGGGGAATCTATATTGTAAAATAAGAAGAATATTATACAAACAATATAAAATACTGTATATTAATATATTATATAATATAATAATATATAATAATATAATATATTTTTACTCTATAGTCTCATTTTCTGCCAATTCCAAGCCGCATGTCAGAATCGGCCTTATGCGACGGTGCGACGGTGCGACGGTGCGACGCATGAGAAAAATGTTTCACGGTGATTTGCGATTCAACTGCAATCGCGGGGCGATTCAACTGCAATCGTACCGCAGTTTAATGTCAATCGCCGACAGTGATGTTTCACGCGGCATGCCGGCTCATTCTCATCGCACTTGACCTGACGGGGAGGGCAGACTTGCAGCAGTTTGTAAATCAAGATGTTATGCGAAAGTTATAAAAAGTCGGGGGTGGTATGCCCCAAATCCTTGGAAGCTATGATTTTTTTCCGTAACTTTGCTGCTGTAATCCAATGGGTAAGCGCTTAAACCACAACTAACACAATGTCTGACTTCTAAAATCTAACAATTATGTCAATCCTATACAAAGTAGTTCAATGCCATCTGAAGGACAGCAGGCTCAACGGCAAGCGGTTCGGCAAGGCCGTCAGCCTGGGCACGGTCACCACGCGTCAGTTCGCCGAGGAGGAGATCAGCCACTCCACGACCGTCACACGCTCCGACATCGTTGCCGTGCTCATAGAGCTCTTCAACGTCTTGATGGCTTATCTGCTGAACCCCATGGCCGTCCGGCTCGACGAGGCCGGCTCTTTCAGTACTGGCTTCAAGTGGCTCGACGAGGCCGGCTCTTTCCGGGTGGGCATCAAGTCTGCGTCAAGCGGCAAGTTAGGTTATGCGCCAAAAAAACGGTGTACCAATTGCTTGATACACCGTCTCAATATGATGATAATCTATTGTCTCTTATTTGAAGAAGTCCTTGACGGCCTCGTTGGGAACCATCTGCTCGTCGAACACATAAGCACCCGTCTTGGGGCTCTTCACCATCTTGATGACCTTCGAATAAGCGCGGCCATCGGTGCTACCTTCGTGAAGGGTAGCGACAGCTTTCTTTGCCATAGTCTATAACTGATTAAAATGTTTATGACCTGAGTTCCGATTACTTAATCTCCTTGTGGAGCGTCATCTTCTTCAGGATGGGGTTGTACTTCATGAGCTCGAGACGCTCGGGAGTATTCTTACGATTCTTTGTGGTGACGTAGCGGCTTGTGCCGGGCAGCCCCGAGTTTTTCATCTCTGTGCACTCGAGGATCACCTGTACTCTGTTGCCCTTACCTTTCTTTGCCATCGTTATTAGTCTCCTATTACTTTAATGTCCTTCCAGTCGCAATAACCCTTGGCAACGGCTTGCTTGAGCGCTGCGTCCAGACCGACTTTATTGATAAGACGAAGACCAGCGGCGCTGACCTTCAGGGAAATCCAGCAATTCTCCTCTACATAGAAGAACTTCTTGCTG
>ONBC01000008.1 GCA_900315955.1 uncultured Prevotella sp. | reverse complement strand
CCCGTAGAGAACCGGTAGCCCGAGACCACCGTCGGCGAGAGCTGCGTGAAACGACAGTCGTACATCTTGTCCCATCCGATGCCTTGCTTGAGGTCGAGCCGGAGCAACGGCGTCTTGCCTGCGGGGAACGTGTAACGGTGCAGACCGGCATGCGAGGTAGCGGTCAGCTCTGCCTTGACCCCATCGCCCGTGACGATGGTGTAGAAACCCGGCACACACTGCTCCGTACTGCGGTCGATGGTCGTTTCTGTTTCCGTGTTGCTGACCACGGGCAGCAGCGCCACGTCGCCCAGATCGCCGATGCCCGTGCCGCTGAGATGGGTGTGGCCGAAGCCGATGATGATGTTGTCACTGACGTAATAGCCCGAACACCAGTCCCAGCCACGCGTATGCATCGTGGGACCGAGCTGCACGAGCCCGAATGGCACATTGGCACCATAGAAGACGTGACCATGACCGCCCGTGCCGATAGCGGTATTGACATATTGGGTATACTCCCCCGCCTGAGCGCCAAGCGTCAGACTGAAGAGAAAAGCAGCAGACAAAATGCGTTTGAATTTCATATTATTATTGTTTTCGTTATTATTTCAAATAAGACTATTTCAATGAGACCTTCTCAATCACAGCAACGACAAAAAGACTATTTCTTAGAAGCCGCGAAGCGGAGCGCGAACGGCTCCCCGGCTTTCACACTGCCCTGCGGCAATGTGACGGTCACGTTCTCTCCTTGAACCGAGGTCTTGAGCTTCAGATCTTTGCCGATGAGCACCACCTTGCCTTTAGGCACATTGCCTGACCAGGAGAGCATCTGTGGCGCGTCGTTGCCCGGCTGTGAAGGATAGAGCGCATAGAGCGTCCGGCCGTCCTTCGAAGCCGTGAACCACAGGCTGCCGGAATGGTAGTTCTTTGTTGGCACCGTGTTATAGATTGCCAGCCCGTTGGCACGCAGCCACCTGCCGATAGCCTCAAGACGCACTACGGCCTCAGGCTGTATCAGGCCTTCAGGGGTTGGACCAACTCCCAAGACCAGGTTTCCGCCTTTGGCGACAACCTCCATCAGGGTTGAGATGACCTTCTCCGGGGTCTTCCAGTGAGGGCGCGATACCCAGCCCCAGTCGTCGCTCAGCGGGATGCAGCTCTCCCAAGGGTGCGGGATCTGCTTCTCGGGAACGGTGCGCTCCGGTGTCTGGTAGTTCTCATAAGGCCCGCCGATCGTACGGTCAACAATGAGCAGGCCGGGTTGGTTGCGGCGCACGCCCTCGGCGATATGAGGCATGTCAATGTTCTGATTGTTCTCTTTGCACACCCAGCCGCCGTCGAGCCAGAGGATGTCGACGTTGCCATAACGCTGCGGATCGGTAATCTCGCACATCTGATTGTAGACAAACTGCTTATACCTGTTCCAGCGCCACGGCCATTTCTTGATGTCATAGTTGACATTGCGCCCCCGCTTCGTAGGATAGACATCCCACCAGTAGTCCTGCGAATGCCAGTCGGGCTTGGAGAAATAGGTACCGAGCATGAAGCCCTGGTCCCGGAACGCCTGCAGCACAGATTTCAGCACGTCGCGCTTAGGATTGTCCTTGAAAGCGTAACGGGCGATGGAGAAATCATCATACTTGCTGTCGAACATGCAGAATCCGTCGTGATGCTTCGTGGTGAAGATCATGTACTTCATCCCTGCGTCTTTCATCACGCGCGCCCACTGCGTCGGGTCGAAGCGTGTGGGGTTCAACTGCTTAGCCAGTCCCCAATACCAGTCTTTGTATTGCTGATAGGTCTGCGTGGTATCGCGCGTGATCCAGTCTTCATCGCAGATGCTCCAGCTCTCCACGATACCGGGAACGGAATAGAGGCCCCAATGGAGGAGCACGCCAAACTTAAGATCCTGCCACTTGCTTAGTTTATTGAGCACGTGTTGCTCCGTGGGCCAGACATACCCGTCATTCTGTTGCATCACGTCTCCTCGCTGTTGTTGGGAAAGCGGCGAGAGCGATAGAAAGATTGCCAAAATATATGATAAAAACACAGCTGTTACATTTTAGTTTTCGTCATGCAAAGATAAGGATTATACCCAACAATACAGAATAATAATCCAACAATTTCTATATTTTTTATCTTTCGGTTGGAGGAACGTGCCGTAAGAAAACGCTTTCCCGAAAGGTATCGGCCGATTGTGTTCTCGCATGTGGCAATGCCCGCCCTTGTTGAAGGAGAAAATGTTTGACGGTGGTTTGCGATTGCAGTGCAAGATAATTCTTAAAATACAACTTATTGAAAATAAAGAAGTTACCTCGTTGGCACGACTAAATAGGTAACGATTTGGAAACGAGCAAGCTACTTGGCTTCGCTGTTTTCTGCCTAGCAAAGAACGCTTGTTATTCTGTCTGCAAAGATAATACTTTGTTACCGAATAACAAGCGTTTTTGATGAAATATTCCTATTTCTGCACTTTTGATTGGCTGTTTGCTGTGGGTTATATACCTCTTCCTCTTTTCTTCTTTCTGTTGGCTTGGCTTCTCAATTTGCGCTGTCATACAGCTTCGGCATAGTCATTGCCTTGCGTGGTTGGTGTAATCAAATCGCCTAACTTTTCCACAACTTCATCGGCTGCGCTAACGATGGTGTCTGTCACTGCACCAATGGGATTCTGCACTTGTGGAGTGTCATTGTCTCGTGAGATAGAGGAACGGCTTGGAGGGACAAGTTGATAGCCTGTAGCATGCAGTTCTTTCCTTTCGGTTGGTTCTTGTGCCGTGTGATGTGGTTTCTTTAGTTCTTCATTATTAGTTAGTTCAAAGTTCTTCTGCAGGGAACGGTAGCCGAACTCCCTGCCTATCTCGGAAGCCTTGAAGGATTGTCCTGCGTATGAGAATTTCAGGCCATAGATCTTGCCCTGCTTGTTCTTCATGCGCTCTATGGTAATGCCGTTCTTGTTCAACTCGTAAAGGAACATGGAATGCCCGGTAATACCTGTACCTCTGTACTTGTCAAGCAGGGCATAACAGATTTGTCGCACCTCTTTCTTTGTTTGCTCTCTCGTTGGGTTAGATTTTTCCTTTTGGTGTTTTCTGTCTGTCTTGACCTCCTTTGCGATAGTCATACCATACTTTCGGCTGAGTTCCTCTGCCACCCTTGCCGCCCTGTTGCTCACAAAGGTGGTATCATAGACCTCTCCGTATAGGCTGATGCGGTTGGCAATGATGTGGATATGCATATTGTCGGTATCCTTGTGCGTTACTGCCACCCACTGATGATTTTCAAGTCCCATCTGTCTGGTAAAGTTCGATGCAAGGTTGCGGACTGATTCGAGGCTCAGCCTTTTCTCGTCTTTCGGTGCAATACCGATTTCAATACGCAGGAACTTGTTTCTGCACCTTGTGTTGTAATCGCTGACCATCTTCATTTCCCCGCAAATCTCCTTCGGTGTAGTTCCGTAGAGATGATTGGAAACAAGATGTTGTCCGAGTTTCCCTTCCCTGAATATATAGTCCAAAGCCGTACTGCCGTGTGCTATCGCCTTGCATTTACCTATCATCTCTTCTCATATTTAAGACCTTATATATTTCATCGTCCACACGAAAGTGGGGGTCGTAAAATCGCTTAAATGCTTCCTTTGCACATAGAGAAAGGTTCTTTGTTATATGTACCCATCTTTCATCCTTGACCTTGATGAGGTTGGAAATCTGTGCATAGGACTTTGCTATCTGCCCAAGAATGGCAATGGCTTCTCTCTCATTGGCGGTCATCTTGGGAACGGCTGCCACCTCTCCATTTAGGAGTATCTTACGGCAGTAATCAGAGAACTTCCGCCCTGCGCTTTCCGCCCTTGATTTGATACGCAGCTTTTCCTCTAAGGTGCATCTAACCTTGATGAACTCCGTCTTGTTCATCTGCTGCCCTTCCTTATCCTGTTGCTGCCATCGGGCAGATTTTCCTTTGTATCTATTCATATAAGTTTCCTTGAAAGTTAATCATTGTAGATGATTTGTTGTTGCTTAATTCCTGAACCTTGACCGATGAGAACGGAGTGATTACGGTCTAATCTCCCCGACTGTCTGACGAGGGGAGCAAGAGCAGTTTGTGGGTACAAACTGACGTCTTGCAATGTCAGCTAACGAAACGTTTACGCATAAGGCGTTTTGCAGTCGAAAAGTGAATGCTGTGCATTCCGTGTTTAACTGTATTCGTGGTGTTCCCATCATTCAGTATGTTTGGCAAATGTCTGTTGTTATGTTCTTTAAAAAAGGGTTGAGTTTTTTAGTGGGATAATAGCCCCTTTTCCAAAAAGTTCTCGCCCCTTTTCCTGTGATTTACAATCTTCTCCATTTCTCTATGTCCTCACCGTATTCCTCCAAATGGAGGCGCACGATGTTCTCCACGAAGCTGGACAGGTTGCTGCCCCTGTCGCCCAATCTGCGCACGATGAAGTCGGCACGCTCCTGTGTCTCCCTGCTCAGATAGACCGCCTTTCTGTTGCTCAGTTTGGTTGGCACAAGGTAGGCTTGTTTGTAGGCTTCGAGCGTTTCCCTTCTCATCTTGGCACTGACGCGCCTTTGAACGGTTGCATTCCCTGTGTTCCGTGCTGGTTCGGAGTGCATGGTATTCTCAGTGTTCTGCTTGTTAGTTGGTCTTTCTGTTTCAGGAACCGCAGTCGCTTCCTGTGAAGTAGATTCGTCCTCTGCTTCATCTTCCACGCCCAAATACCTTAAAAAGTCTTTGTCTGTTATCTTTGTCTTCTTTTCCATATCCTTATCTCATTTTATGTTTGACTTGCTTTGATTTCCTGTTTTGATTTTGTTTTGTAACCGACCCCCGTGTCCGTTCCTGCACTTTCTGCTGCTCCTGCTCACGGACACGGCTGACATGAAACTCGTTGAGGTCCTTGAAGTTTCTGTAATACACGGACATATCTTCCACCTTGAAACCAGCCCTTACAAATTCTTGCACGGTTCTCCGCCCAGCATCGTCATTGTCAAGGAAGGCACGGATATGCGTTAGGTTGTGGTCATTCAGGTAGTGGGCGGTTCTCGCCACGTTGCTCACGGAGTTCATCACAAGGCAGCGGTTGATGATTTCTTCTTTCATTGAAAGGAAGGAAAGAAAGTCCATAAACCCTTCGAAGATACATACGGGCTCCGCTCTGTCCGTGAATATCGGAGTAATGTCTTTCGGGGCTATCGTTCCCTTGAAAGAGTGGTTGTCCCGAAGTTCATAGCCTCCCGATTGATTGGCGAAGCCGATGGCTTGGTAGCGTTGTCCCCTTACCTCATAGTTGATACTTTTGAGGAATGGCGCAGCCTTTTCCAAATCGATGCACCGTTCTTTCCTAAGGTACTCCTGCAAATATGGCGGCAGGGTGTCTGATATTTCTATCAGTCTCCGTGCCCTGTTTGCAGCTATCGTTGGTTGAAAATTATTTTGCGTGAAATTATTACGAAAACAATATGTGCCTTTATCTGGAGCGTTCTGCCCTAAGTGGCGGATGGCTTCCGACAGCGTACAGCCCTCCAAACGCATACAGAGGTCTATGATACTTCCACCCTTGCCCTCGGCATAGTCTATCCAGAGGTTCTTCTGTGTGTCCACCTTGAAGCTCGGATGCGTTTCTTCCCTCAGCGGTGAACGGTACATAGTATAGGAAGGAGTTCTGCGCACAGGTCTGATGCCCTTCCTTTCAAGATACTCCACGATGGGGTATCGCTTGATTGCTGATAAATCTTCTTCTTTCATTACTTGAATATTTAAGTGATTGAATTATAATGTCTTACTAAATATTTATGCTTTATTTTTCTGTTTCCGAAGTTTTCCCCCTCCAAACTTTTTCATCTTTCTTCTTACTACATACTATTTTGTTGTAAGTTATTGATAATCAACACTACATTGTAGTACATGACAATACTACACACCCTACTACTTCAGGCTACTACAACTGTCAAGCAAAGGACAGGGCAGTATCTTCCTTACCTTGTACACATAGACGGGACTGCCACCGTCACGCCTCTTGCTCACTTTCTTAAAGCCAGCCCTTTTAAGGGCTTCTCCCATACGTTTGGAAGTCAGGGGATGCCGGGTATAGAGACCCAGATAGGTGAGAATCTCTGTAGTGGTCATATAGGAGCAATGGGGATTATCATCAGTCGGTTTCTCGAAGCAGCGCAACGGAAGTTCCGTTTCTGCGGTCTGCACTTGAAAATCCTCGCTCTCCCTGTAAAGCTCCGCTATCTCATCATCGTCAAACCAATAGCGGAAACCTGCGTTTAGCAGGGCTTTGGCATCCGCATAGACACTGTCCATAGAAATAGCCTTTGCACGTTCTATATCAATGGAAAGCACCTCAAAGGGCAGGAACCGTCTGCTGCCTGTCGGGTCTGTAAGGAAGTCGTTGCCGTTCACCGATGCCACGAAACTCGCCAAGTGTGGGTGTTCCTCCACATACTTGTCGTAGGGCATGCGGTATTTGACCATCGGGCAGGTTATGAGGTTCTTCAGTTCGTTCTCGTCCCTCTTGTTGAGTGCTTTGAGCTGGTCGTCGATGTTTACGATAAGGTTCTGCCCGATATAGGTGAGCGTGTCCTTCTCCTGCGGATATATCTTGCCCGTATAGCTGTAACCGTGCAGGGCAGGCGGACAGAGCAAATCCAAGAATGTTGTCTTGAACTTGCCCTGCTCGCCTGTCAGCACGAGGCAAGTGTGGTTACGGCACTCACGGTCGTCCATTGCGTTGGCGACTACTGCCACGAGCCATTTGGTGAGATACGGCAGCCACTTGTCGGAGTTGCGCACGACAACGCAACTTGCCAAATCGGGAATGGCTTTCAGTGAAAGGGAGGAGATATTACTATTACCTTCATCACAGCCTATATCCACCAATGGCAATGCCTTGAAATATTCCTGTATGGGGTTGATGCGTGGAGAGAAGCTGCTCTCGATGATGGAGTACAGGTTATCCGATGAGGTTATTATCCCGATGTCGTTGTCTATCTCCCTGCGGAGCGTGTTGATTTCATAGCGACCCACTTTTGAGAAATGAATATCATTCTTGCTTCGGTATTCAGTCCTTCCCAATACTGTGTTGTATCTGAACTCATAGTGCGTAGAGAGGTAGGCTTCTATCTCTGAGTTCTTGGAAGAAGCCTTTCTCGGTCTGAGTGTGCTGTACCCACCCTCCAATTTGCCTTTATCTGCGCTTGTTTTCATTATATGCTTGGTTTTGTTTCCAAGAACGAAGTTATCAAGAGAATGGGTAAGTTCCAAGCATTCGGAGAGTGCTTTCATGATGTTGCGCTCATTGGCAATGAAGTTCGCAGGGATTTCTGACAGCAAACTATCGGGAAACAAGGATTTAAGCCCCAGACAAGAGTACAAGTATAGAAATGGTGCAAGAAAGGTATGTGCTTATTTGCTCCAACCTGCATAGTATTGCATCGGCTAAAACGGATATGATAAAATGGAGTAAAGAGGCTAAGAAAGAGCGTGCCCCTATCGTCCTTTCATTGTTTTTCCCTGTATTTTCCTGCTGTTCCCTCGTGCTTTGAAGTATGACCAACACTTCCTACTTTTGCAGGCAGAAACGTGCGATGATGCGCAAGTCGGACAAAGATTTTATCAAATTAATAAGACAGAAATATAAACAAAACGACAATAGAGCTATGGGATATTTTATCATTACGGACTCAAATTGGACAAGGTTGAGGGACGAGATACTCAGCCTTGCCGAGACCTGCCACAAGGCTTTCGGTGAACAGAGTCGGCACGCGGATTGGCTGCACAATGGTGATGTATGTAAGTTGCTTAAAATCAGCAAGCGCGCCTTACAGCACTATCGAGATACGGGGGGGGTACTGCCGTTTTCCCCAATCGGGCATAAGTGCTACTACAAGCGTGAGGATGTAGAGGGGTTACTTCAAACCAAAATAGAGAAATCAAAAACAGACAAAGTTAAGGACAACAAATAAGGCAAGAGTATTATGGAATCAGTAAGGGACTTGAATATGGAGGCGGATGATATGCAGGTGGTGCTGTCCGCACTAAAAGGGGTAAGGAAGCGGATAAAGGAAGTGGCACAGACACACAAGCCACTATTTGGCGGTGAACATTTCCTTACGGGCAAGGAAGTGTGCGAGCGGCTGTATATCACCCCCGCACCTTGCAAGACTATCGGGATAGGAGGATTCTTCCCTACACGCAGTTTGCAGGGAAGATTCTCTACAAGGCATCGGACTTGGAGAATATGTTGGATGAAAACTATAAAAGTCCCCATGTGTAGAATGAAACATAATGGAAATTTACGAGTTTATCTACTTTCTTATTTATCCGAACGGCAGATACCATTTCATAAGATGGTGCCTGCCGTTTTCACTGCGATAAAACAATAGGCGCAAGCCCTGTTTCCCAACAAGCCTTACGCCATACAAATTAGAGAGTTATAAAACAATTTACATCAAGGCTGGGTGTTTATGTCATCGCCCGATGTAGAGTCCAGATTATCCGTATCCACCTTGCCTTTCCATTCTTCCCATTCGATGTCCACATCTGTCAGGCTGCGAACCGCACGGCGACCACCGCCTGTGGCTCTTGTGCCACCTCCTTTGAATCGGGTTTCGGGAATGAAGCGCACGCGCACGCCATTGATGAGCGCAGCGGTTACTTCCTTTTCAGTTGCTACACCGTTCTTGTTCGTCGCCGCCGTGAAGTAGAAAGAGCCGATACCGTCTAATTTCACCGAGCGCCCCTGCGCCATATAGTCGCCCATCACTCCTCCGAGCGCCATGAGCACGGCACGCACATCGGCAGGGCTTACAGTCGATTCGGCTGCCACGCGCTTCGCTACTTGCTCCGTAGTGATGGCAGAGCCTACGAGAACGGACTTGGGATACCACTTGCCGTTCACTTTCATCTGTACTTTCTTGTAGAATGCCATAGGTTTGATTGTTTTGTGCCGAAGGCGGCTGAAATGTTAACAACGACTAAAGTATAAGTAGTGGGGCACTGAAGTATAAGTAGAGCCCCGCTGAAGTAGGGCTTGTCGTCATCTCAATCTGCACCACTCATCGTCTGGTTAATGTTAGGAAATCTTAGTCCTGTGTAAATAAATAAAGGTAGTATGCCCAAACGGCGAGACAGAGCAGGCAAAGCAGCCAAAAGACGGTTTTCCTTATCCGCCCCATCGACCTCTTGGTCTCATCTCGTGATGGAAATGTTCCCTTGCGTCTTGCATCTTTCGTGTCGTGTTATTGTCAGGGGAGACAGATCTCTGCCCTGGGGTCATATAAAAAAGAGGATGCCATGCCCCACCATCTGTGAGGCAGAACATAGCATCGTATTGTATCAGTCTTCCCAAGCATCGAAGCTTGGCCAATCCTCATTGTCGAAGAATGTGCCCTGCTTGGCACCAATCTCATCATTGTCTGGGTCAAACTCCTCGTTTGATACTCCTGGACTGGCTGTAATCATCAGGTTCTCGTGTGAGACACGGATGATTTCCGTTTGTGGTCTAATATATTCTTTCTTTTTCATAACTGTTTTCCTTTCTTACTTAATGATGATTTTCTTTCCGTTGTGGATATACACTCCATGCTGTGGCTTCTCGATGCGCTGTCCGTTCAGATTGTAGTAAGCATCGTTGCTATCCGTATCAGATGCAGGTATGTTGTCAATACCTGTAACTGTGGAATAGTCATCCATGAACATGAACATCACCTTGGCACCAGCAGGTACCCCTGCAATCTTGGCATATGCCTTATGTACTGGCATATTGAATGTGGCAGGAGCTTTCTTGAAGACACCTTGGTTGGCTGATACCACATAGAGGGGTTCTGAGCCGGTGGTGATGGTCTTGTTCTTTACATTCACACCAATCATCATGTTGTTACTGATGGTATAGGACTGGTTGTCTTTCTCGCCGATGGCATAGTAGAAGTCAGCAGGAAGTGCTTCTGTGTCCATAGCCTTGAGAAGCACACCGGTCTCGTAAGGCACATAGCTGTAGTCGGCACTCGCGCCACCGTTCTCATCAATGCTGGTCATCTTCACCATGTAAGCGGATGATCCATAGTCGCCAGGACCGGCTGTGACACTGGAAATAGGAGCAACAAAGGCAGCAACCTTACCTGCGCTCTTCTCCTGATAGTATATGCCCAAATCTGCATCAAACTCACGGGCAAACGTGCCATACTTATGCTTGATGTTCAGACCAGGAATCTTGTAGTCAACCGCAGCAGCGTAGCCTGTCCATCCCTTGGCTGCCTTGTAGGTACTCACGGCACTCTTCTTCACATAGATGTTGGTCAGCGTGGAGGCGAACTCCGAATAGCCGGCTCCCAGTTCCCACTTCGTGGCACTCATATCCTTGGCAGGAACAGCACAGGTGAAGAAGGCACTCTCAACGGTGGATGTGCCGTCGGCTCTCTTGAAAGCGTCGATGCCGATATAGTCGAGCGTATTGCGGAATACCACCTCCTTGATGTTGGTGTTGTTGTCCTTCATGGCGTAGTCGGCCCAAAGACGCACCTCATACTCCTTGTTGCCATCATCCTGATTTTCCACCTTGGCAGGAACCACATAGGTATAGACATCACTCTTCACATCAATTACCGTCACGGCTTTCTTAGACAGAGGGAAGTACTCCGTTGCGCCGTAGCCGTCAGGATTCTTGAAGAATGATACGCCGATGCGGTGGAAGCCATTCCAGAGAGGACTTGCGGCATAGGCTCCCTCCGAGCCCTTGCGCACGCTGAGGTCGATCTTTGACTTGTCAACGTTGGGAGCATAGAAGGCTGTCGTATGCACATTGGCATCAGGAATAGGAGTCTTGCTAAGGAAGGCAATCGTATTGAGCTGCTTGCACATGTCGAAGGCGTGTTCGTCAATCTTGTTTACCTTTTCGGGAATGGTGACATTCTCCAGTTTCTGAACATAGTAGAAGGCGTAAGGGCCTATCTCCTCTATGGTTGGAGGCAACATGGTGTAGTAAGTGTTGGCCTTGCCCGGAGGGAATACTGCGAGAGTTTTCTTGTCCTTGCTGAGCAGGAAACCATCTACACTGGAATACTTGGGGTTGTCGGCTGCCGCATTAATTGCAGTCAGCGAACCGCAGAACTGGAAGGCCTTTGCGTCGATGGATGTTGTTGCTGCGGGAATATCAATCTTCGTGAGCTTCTGGCAGCTGTTGAAAGCCGACTGCTGGATGGTGGTCACGCTCTCCGGCAGATGAATACTCAACAAGCCTGCATTTTGGAAAGCTCCCGGACCGATAGTGGTAATCTGTGCAGGAGTGGCAAAGGTAACACCTGTCATGGCTGAACAGCCGTTGAAGGCACCCTCTTCTATGGTTGTGACAGTGCCGGGGATGGTAAAGGTGGGCAGCTTGGTGTCGCCGCTGAAAGCATTCTTGCCGATAGTAACAGCTACACTTGAGCCAAGGAACTTGAAGGATTCAAGACTGGTACAGCCAGCGAAAGAAGATTGTCCAACCATCTGGAGCTGAGAGCCGTCGGCCACGGTTACGGTCTTGAGCTTGCTGCAACCATTGAAGGCTGCGGTACCCAGAACTTCCAAAGAGGCAGGAAGTTCCAGTTTCTCCAGGCCAGAGCCTACGAATGCCCATGTACCCATCTTCTTGAAATGAGAAGTTGGATGGAATACGAGTTCCTTCAGCTGACGTGTCTGCTGGAAAGCATCGTTGCCAATCTCCTCCACACCTGGGGTGAGCGTGAGCTTGGTGATACCTGCAGCATAGAAGAATGCCTTTCTTCTGATAGTCTTGGTTGTCGGCAATGTGGTGTAAGGGCCTTGTTTGCCTCCCGGATAGCCTATCAGTTCAGTCTTGTCAGCATTGTAAAGCACACCGTCGGCAGAGCTGTATGCCGTATTGCCCGCATCCACGTTGATGGCTGTCAGGACAATAGAGCCGGAGAAAGCACCATCGGCAATCTTATCGACCGTAGAAGGAATTTCAACAGTCTTCAAATACCTACATGTGTTAAATGCGTCTTCACCGATTTCCTTCAGCGGAGCATTCATCTTGACGGATGAGAACCCTTCCACATGTGCAAAGGCACAAGGGCGGATTTTCTCAACGGTTGATGGGACTGTGTAAGTGTATTCTCCGTATCCTAAGGTTGGCGTTCCCTTACCGCAAGGATAGACCACCAACTCTTTGCCGTCGGCTGTGAAGACCACACCGTCAGTGCTCTTGAAATTAGGGTTGCCTGTAGCCACGTTGATGGCTGTGAGTTTCTGTGCAGAAGTGAAGCCATTATAGCCAGGTGTTGCATATGGGAGATCCGCCAGAGTTGTCGGTAACGTAACGGTCTGAATGTTCTTGGCGCTCTGGAAAGCATTGACCCGGATACCCGTCGTTCCTTCCGGCACGGTGTAAGCGGCATCAGTACGCGCAATAGGATAATTCAGCAGCCACTTATTGCTCCCGTCTTTCTCATAAAGCACTCCGTGGTCGGAATAGTATTTGGCATTACCAGCATCAACATTGATTGCCTGAAGGGCTTTACAGGCATTGAACACACCATTTGCCATGGTTGTTACCGATGCTGGAACGCTAACCGTCGTCATCTTGTCGCCACCGAGAGAGTTCGCCTCCATAGCCGTAACCGTGTTTGGAATTGTCACAGACGTGGCATTGGGTACATTGCTGTTGTTTTTGATACGGGTTACGGTCCATGCAATGTTTACACTGTCATTCACCATCGCAGGGATATTGAGAGCCCCACTGTTGTTTGAACCGGCAAAAGCCACCTGATGGTGGATGACATCAGTAACCTCAAAGGTCATGCCGCCTTTGGTAAACTTGTCACCGTTGATTGTTGCCCTTACATTGGCCACATTCAACATGACAAGCAGCAGCAATAATAAAAGTTTTGTTTGTCTCATAATAATAAAATTAAATTCTGATTTCGTTATTTATAACTCTGTTCTGTTTCTGAAAAAGCCTTGTATATTCTCGCTTAATCCGCTGTCCAGACAGTTGCGGCAGCAAGGTTGTTGCTGGTCCAGTTCAGCAGGACTATGCCTGCCCCCATATTCGATACTTTTAATGTCGTGAAATGAGTGCGTGAATAAGCGGTGCGGGACATGAAGTATCCGGATTCCCTTGCAGTAATATGCAGAAGAGTTTTCAAAGTTTGTCAGGTCATAGAAGCCTGTAAACGGCATGAAGAAATACTCACTGATGTTATCTTTCGTCGGACGGCCTTTCGTTCCGGCTGTATTACTAACCTTGGGTGCCGTTCCGCTGTCAAATCCTACGATGTACTGCTTCTTCTTGAGCCATACGCCCTCATGATAGGTAGTCTTATCCCCGGCTACAGGGTCTGTAATGGTGTACGACTGCTGATAGGTGCCCGTATGACCATCATCAATGAGAACGCCTGCACCGATATACATTTGCATCTCGTCAGTAGAGGGACAGTTCCTGCAGCTCTGCGAGGCATCGCTGGTGTTGAAGTACGACCCGAATCTTCCTCCTGAGTTTCCGGCACTCCACTTGCGCTGGTCACCCACACCATAAACCTCGTAAGCATCCCACTGATAGTAGTTCCTGTCGGCACGGTATCCACTGTTCAAGTAGGCATCTGTGTTGGAGGGCTTCACGGTGATATTGATGCTGTAACGATGCCCAGGCTGGAACACACGTGACTTCAGCTTCAGCGCGTTGTTCACATCCGTCAGCCAGTTCCTCGAACCGCCGATGGTGGCTCCCTTGCCTTTCTTGTCAAAGAGCAGGGTCAAGTCTGTGAGCGTGCTCGACGTACTTACTATAAAGTTCTGATAGTCTGTTGTGGCCTCCGATGTAGTATTGCCCGACACGGTAAAAGTCATGTTTTTTGTTATGCCCCTTACCGTATAAGAACGGTCAAGGATATTTACGGATGCATATGGGTTGTTGAACTTTTCCTTCGTTGTCAGACGAAAGGCATTGACGACGGTTCCATCGGAGGTCTTCAATACCACCCGTATCTTAGAGAACACATGCTTGAACGACAGCGTGCCGAGGTCTTGGTCAAGACTTGTAATCACATCTGACACGCATTGCATGGGGTCAGTGGTGTTATTCTCGTTTACCTTGAATGTAGAAAGGTTGTTTCCTTTAATAACATATGGTGTAGAGCCGATATAGAAGAGAATCCTGCATCCACGCTTGCCTCTCACGGTAATTTTGCCGTCGCTGACGGTCAGTTCCTGACGAGGGGCTACAACCTTGTTGGTCGCAGGGTCAAAGACAATGGCATACACCGTCTTGCCCTCCAGGTTCACGGTGTTATATACTGTGGCGCGTGTGCGCGCTGTCTGTGGCACAGCCTTGTCCTCCGTAACTGAGGTTTCCACCTCCATGCCCATGAAGGTATGCTTCTCTGTCATTGGTCGTGTTGCCATGCCACGTGTGAATACCGAATCGTTCTGCGCCTCGCCCACGGAGTAGGTGAGTGTCAGGTCCAAGCCCTCAAACTCATTGGCGGTTTTAGGTGTAGTCACGTTATCGTCGTCATGCCGAACATCACCACCATGCCTGCAAGCACGGCCTTGGCTGTATTGATAAATTTCTTTTTATTCATAGTTCTCTGCAATCAGTTATTACTTAAAAGCCAAAAGGTGCTTCTTCTTCGTCCTCTTCGTCTTCATACTCATCTTGAACCTGTGGTTCATGCTGCGTGCTCAACGCCTGTAACAACTGTTCGTCATGCAGGTGTATCACTTCCATCTCGGGAGCAATGTAAAATTTCTTTCTTTCCATTTGTTTATAGTTCATCATTGATTCTTGATTTATAACTCTTTCTTGGGTAAATAGGCTGTGGTTAAAACTTCCTTAAACCTATCCTTGTGACCTGGCCAACGGGCACGACAAAACAGGCAACGGAATCTCTTGCGAGTCCCTTGCCCAAAGGCATTGCGCCGTTTTTCACGCGCGCGTATAATAAGATGTTTGTGTAAGAAGTTACGCCAGTAGCGCCTATGAGAGAGAGAGAGAGAGAGAGAGTAACAAATTATTTGGAACAGCCAAATAATCCGACGACAAAATCACAGGAAAATCTTGTTTTTCCTGCGCCACGCATACACCTTTATTATATAAGGAAAGATGCCGCTGATAGCCGTTGCCCTCCAATCCGTTCACTTAGTGATAGTTATAATCGGGTACAAAGATAGTTAAAGTTTCCGAAACTTGCAAGGAAAAACGGAAAAAGATGTGGAAATGGCGTGCGAACGAATGCACTTGGACACATCGAAATCGTTTTTTTCTTTCCTTGACATAGTAATAGTATGTAGTCATTCCGTAGTAATGAGGATTGCTATTTCCCGACTACACGCCAATCCTTTTTCTTTCACCGCTTTAACTCTTATTGTAGTAATGTAGTAAGATATAATCGGTGAAAGAAAAAGGAAATATATCCATCAGTTCTTGGTATTGCCCAACAGGAAGATTGACATTACAATGGCAGCCTCTGTCTGCAATCTTTGACAGACATACTCTCTAAACAGATGGGCTTCCATTCTATCCAGCTGAAAGGATAGGGCGATGATGATTGGAATCGGAAAGAGCGGAGCATAGCCTTGCAACTGTCCATTGGCAAGAACCTCTTCCTCATCTGCACCCTTCTCATTGAGATGCAGGTTGGAAGATTTCATAATCGTTTGAAGCCTATGATTGAGTTTTCTCCAAGTTACCCCGAAGAACCTCGCAAGTTCTCCCTCCGTCATGGCAATCTCGCCTTTTCCCTTGCGGATAACCTACATATTCCTGCCCCAATCAAAGTAACTGCGATGATTGTCCGTGTTGGTCATTATTTTTGGTTTATAGTTCGTATTCATGCCGTTTCCTCCATTTTACAGATTGATATATCCGAAAGTTCACAAACATCTCTCCGCAGTTTCCTTTCCCTTTACCGATTGCTTGGCAATGAGCCTGTCCATATCTTCAGAAATTTTCTTGTCCGTCACCTGTGCGTAAATCTGCGTGCTTGATATGGAGGCATGTCCCATCATCTTGGCTATGCTCTCAATGGGGATTCCAGCATTGAGTGTCATGGTGCCGGAAGTATGTCTTGCCATATGGAACGACAACCGTTCCCTAATACCGCAAGCCTTGCCTACAATGCACAGTTTGGTATCTATCACGCTTCGGCTGCACTCACGGGGAAAGATAAGTGTCTCGCCTTTTCCTTTCACCGCTTTTTGTTTTCCATTCAGATTCTGCTCTTCCAGACAATGGCGGATAATGGCCTCTACTATCGGATGTAGTGGCACAATGAACTCCACCTTTGTCTTTTGGCGTTCCTTACGGATATACTTCCTCCCATCCGCTGCCGTTTGGATATGTTTATATTGCAGGTGTTCCATATCGGCGATTGCCAATCCCGTAAAGCAGGAAAAGACGAACATCAGTCTTGCCTGTTCTGCTTCCCTGTCATTCATCGTCATTGCCATGAGCTTTGCAACATCACTCTTCTGCAGGAAGCGAATCTTCTTTTCTTCTTTCTCATACTTGGCATGCTCAAAAGGATTGTAGCGGATAATCCTTTGACTTACTGCATGGAACATCAGCCTGCTCAGCCAGCAGAGATTGTTGTTGATTGTAGTTCCCTTCAATCCTCGCTTTTTGAGAAAGAAACGGTATTCCTCAAACAAATCCTCCGTAATGGTGGAAATGGGTATGTCCTGCAATCCTTTATCTTTGACAAACTCACGGAGATTTCTGTCAGAATGGGACAGGTTCAGAAAAGTTCCCTCCGCTCTTGACCTGCCAATACTTTCCTTGACTGCTTGCAGTTCCGCCCTGCTCATGGCAAGGAGAGTTGTAGGATGGGTGGCAATGCCTTGCAGGTGGTTCTTGATGAATTCGACACTTACCACCCCGTCCCTAACAAGAACATCCCGATAGGTCTTTTCCACAAGTTCCCTGAACTCATGGAGTCTTTGATTGGTCTTTCTGTCAGTCGTCAAGCCCTGCTTGGCGTTCCACTCGGAGGGCTTACATTCTTCGCCCGTGGTAATGGTAGTACTTTTTCCGTCTATGGTGATACGGCATAGAATGGCGGTATTACCATCTGCTTTCTCTTTCTGTCTGTTGATGTAGAACAGTATCTTGAATGTACTTCTCATAATGGTTGTCTTTTATATGGTTAAACGTAAATCTTCGGTGAAAGAAAGGAAACGGTCGAACTCCTCAAAGAGTTTCTGTGGTGTTACCTTTGCATAGCGTTCCGTCATGCTTACATTGGAATGTCCCAACATCTTGCTCACCGTCTCGATGGGTACACCCTGTTCAAGCGTGATGAGCGTTGCGAAAGTATGCCTTGCGGTATGCGTGGTAAAGGGAGACGTTATGCCTGCACGAAGCCGCAGGGCTTTCAGACAAGCCTGATAGTTCTTGTACTTCATGTATGGAAGCAGCGTTTCCCTTTCATCGCTACGGTACTTCGCTATTAGCCTAACGGCTTCGGGCAGCAGCTTGATACGGCAAAGTACACCAGTCTTCTGACGGTTGAACCTCAACCACAGGCTTCTCTCATCATCACGGACAAGATGGGATTTGCTCAGTTCCATCAAGTCGCAATAGGCTGCACCTGTATAACAGGCAAAGAGAAAGATGCCCCTTGCCGTTTCCATCTCCTCCTCCAAATCATCAAAGCGGAGAGACTTTAACTTGTCCAATGCCTCCCTGTCCAACGCCTTTGGCTGTTTCTTATCCCCCTTTGATATCTTTGCCTTGTCAAAAAGTAGCACATCAGCCAACCCCTCACGGTAAGCCAGCCTACACACCGTCTTCAAATGCGAGGCTACATTATAGAACGTGCTTTCCTGAAAACCGCACTCAGCTAAGAAATACTGACGGAACTCATGGATAAAATTCTCTGTGAGTTGCGAGAAAGCCAAGTCCGAGACCTTGTACTTCCGTTGAATGAACTTCTGTAAATGTATTCGGGTGGAGTGGTAGCCGTGTATGGCTCCTCCCTTGATGTCAATGCCTACATGGTTTTCCTTTTCCTTGATGAGCATGTCCAGCCTTTCGATGAGCATGCACCGTGTCTGCACGCTGCCTTGAAACTGCTCCTTCACGTCGGTTGCGTCAAACGGGCAACCTTTGGAGAGCAGGGACTGATAAGCCGACTGAACGGACAGCAACAGGTTTTCCAACCTGCCGTTCACTTCCACCGCCTCACGGCTCTTTCCGTCCATCCTACTCTCACGGGGATTCCAAAGATTAGGATCGCAGGATAGCTTGCAACTGAACTGCGCAATGGAACGCCCAATGGTAATGCGTCCCATAATCGGAGCTTTCCCCGACTTGTCAATACCGCTCTTTTTGAGGTAGAGCAACACCTTCATTTTCTCTGTTTTCATACGCTTTGATGTTTTGTGGCAAAATTACCAATTTCAAAGCGTTCCTCACTTATGCAGAAAACTGCTGACCGTAGCAACAGCCACACGAGCGAAAATAATTCAGTTACCGAGCATTGCTCCATCGTTACCTATCCCCAAATCGGGTAACGGTTTAGTAACTGAACTTCTGCTTAAATCTGCATATTACTGCCCTTTACGAACAGGGCAGTCTTATGCAAATTATTCCGTTTCTTCCTCATTATCAGTCTGTTTGCACCAACTTCGATTTCTCTTCATTTTCGTTGATTAGTTGCAGGGAAATCGCAGGCCGTTTGCACTGCAATCGACCCGCGATTCCATATTAATCGTCGGTTTCGATGTTTCATACTGCGTGACTGCTGATTCTGGTCATGCAGGTAACGCTTGGGATAGGCCACTGCCTTGAGTTTAATACCAGAATTGAACAGACGGCATGTCATCCTGCGGCGGAACTTCTCGCTTGAATTGAATTGAAGCCCATGCAGTCGTAAGGCCGTCCAAATATCATCAGCCGTTCTGTATCATCTGTCCTGACTTCGTCAATGCGTCACCCAAATTTAATCTGTTCGGCAGTCTATTCTGCCCCGACCCCATGAAACCCTTGCTATGATGCCAATCGATTCTCGCAGCGGCGTATATATTTTTTCTCGCGGAGCCGCAGAGCTTATTGATCCACAGAGTTTATTGAGCCACGGAGTTATTGCTTCTGCGAATTAGAGCACGCAGAGAGCCCTTCGGTCTTTCGTGTGCCGTATCGGCCATTGCAGGGCGCGGCCCTTGTGGCCGTCCGCACCCCGGATGGGAAATTGGGTACTCTGCAATGGCGGACGGCCACAAGGGCCGCGCCCTGCAAGAGGATCGGAATGTACACGAAGAGCATACTTCTGCGCTAAGCGAGCGATAGCGAGCATAAGTCGTGAAGAGTCGTGGAAAGTCGTTGCAAAAAAGCATAAATCGTGAAGAGTCGTGAAAAGTCGCTGCTAAACGAGCATAAGCCGTGATAAGCCGCTGCAAAAATATTCATGCTTCTCCTTTGCGTCCTTTGCGGCTTGGCGAGAAAAAAAACTCGCGAAAAGATGATCTTCTCTCGCAAAGCGTATAGATTTCTTCTCGCAGAGCCGCAGAGTTTAATGAGTCGCAGAGCTTATTGATCCACAGAGTTTATTGAGCCGCGGAGAATTAGAGCACGCAGAGAGCCCTTCGGGCTTGGGAGAAGTTCACAGAGATGAACCAACACTGTTCTCGCAGTATATCTCCCAACTAAATACGTATTTCCGGCTGCAGGCCACGACAGTCATCCTCACTGCACCGCACCTCTACCGTCTTGCTCTCCCCCGGCATCAGCGCGAAATAGTTGTCGGAATAGAGCACCGGAAGGATCTGCTCCCCGTCGCTGCCTACGAGCTTGAGACGGACGAACAGCGCGGGGGCCGTGCCGGTGTTACGGACGACAACCCGTCCGACCCATTCACCGTTCTGCTTCGTGAAGTGGCGGGTGAGACTGAGTTTAGGAGCCTCGAGCGTCCGGGTGAGCGCCAACAGATTGTCAGGCTCGCGTCCCTCGACATAGAAGTTGTCGGAGACAACGGCAGCGCCGTCGAGCAGACGCAGACGAAGGAACCACACATTCTCATCCGGAGCTTTGACCTCGGGGAAAGCCACCACCGTCGTGTCGCGCGCCGGCTGCATGTCGCGGACCTTTCGGTCCAAGACGTTGCCTCGCATGTCCATGACCTGCATCTCCGCTGTCACCGGCTGCTTCAGGTCGCGGTTGATGTTCACGACCTCTATCTCGCCCTTGGCGGGATTGTATTGTATATGCAGCGGCTCGCACGCCTTCTTGATGGCAAAATAAGCGGCCGTAGGCTCCAAATAATAGTCGTAGGTCTGCCACACGAAGCTCGGCCAGCAGGAATGGCTCATCCACATCAGCAGTCCCTGGCGGTTCGTCTGCCAGCTCTCGAACATGGCACGATGGCCGTCATAGTTGAGCCATTGTGCCCATTCGGTATACTGCTTCACCGACAAAGCCTTCCCGAAATGACGCTCCATGATGTCATTGAAGACCTTACCCTGCGGCGCACCCTCCAAACAGAAATCGTGCTGCCCCCAGGCATCACCGTCCGACAATTGGATGTCGGAGCCTAAGAAGCGCCGCACGCTCTCCCACGTCGGCACATTCTGCATACCCTCTTCCGAATGCAACTTCGTAGAGAGATGAGAGAAATACCAGGCTGTTGGTTTCAAGCCGTAAGGCCCGTGGCCACTGACCACATCGTCGGCCGACGAACCGATGTAAGGCAGCTGTGGATGGAGTGAAGCCACGGCGCTGATCAGCGCCTTCTGCAGCGACTCGGGAGGATAGCCTTCGTTGCGGCCACAATAAAGCGCGATGGAAGGATGACGGCGGATGCGACTGATAAGGTCACGGGCATTCTGCATAAACATCTGCTCGTCGTCGGGATCAGGTCCGTCCCACGGGTTGGCAAGCCAGAAATCCTGCCACACCATGATGCCATACTTGTCGCAGGCGTCGTAGAACTCATCGTCGCCGGTCTGTCCTACCCAGTTGCGGATCATGTTCATGTTCATGTCGCGGTGGTAGCGCACCGTGGCATCATATTCGCGGCGGCGGTACCGCAAGTTCGTTTCAGAGAAACCCCAGTTGCCGCCCAACGGATCGACCCTGACTCCATTGACGAAGAGATGCAGGCGCTTGCCGTCGCCATCGGGCGCAGGCACGAGGGCGGAGCCCATCTGCCGCAGTCCGGCTTGGTAACGGATTGTATATAAGGTATCCGAGCCGCTCGTCAGCGAGAAGCCGGCCTCGTAGCGGTAAGGCTCTCCATAGCCGTTGGGCCACCACAGCCGCATGCGCTGACGGGAAAGCTGCCTGAACTCAGCCGGCGAGAAGCTCACCTCGCGACATTTCCCGGCCTCCACGGTGATTGTCTTCGAGAACCGCACGGGGCCGATCCATCCGTTGAGCACGACCGTGGCCGGTTCCTGGCGGGTAGAGACGACCTTCACCGCCGGTGTCAGCGTGGCAAGGGTGTCGGGGAGATTGAGCTCTGTCGTCACCACTGGGTCTTCGAGGCTCAACCCGTTGTCCTGCGTCAGATAGACATCATTCCAGATGCCCATGCACCGTCCCGGAGTGGATGTTATCCAGTCCCAGCCTATCGTAGGATGGAACGTGGGATTGTCTGCCCCAAGCACGCCGCCATTGAGATCTGTCGACTGTGCGTTCTTGATCTTCACGGGTCCGGGATGCGCGTTCTTCCGGACGTGTACCACAAGTTCGTTGTCGCCCTCTTTCAGCAGATTGGAGATGTCGAACCGTGCCCGCGTGAAAGCGCCGTCGATACGCCCCAGCCGATGGCCGTTAAGCTCCACGACTGCGCGCCAGTCGATGCCGTCAAAGCATAAGTACTGATGCGAACGGTCGATCGAAAATGCCGCTCCAACCTGGCTGCCGGGCTCACTGCCGGTTGCTTCGTTAAAGATTGTTCCATTGGTGACAGTTCTATTGCTGATTGTCCCATTGCTGACAGTTTCATTGCTGATTGTTCCATTGCGCACAATGAGACAAGTCTTGTACGTAAAGTCGGAATTGAAGAACGACTCAGACACTTGTCGCATGTTGTTGCCAATGGTCGTCTCGGGTACCGCACCGACATTGATATAGCTTGTCAGCGCTGTCCCGGGCACCGTCGCCTCAATCCAAGGAGAGGAGCCCTTGAGCGGTTCCGTCCCCAAAGGGAGGTCACGACGAATGAGCCAGCGGTTCAGCGAGAGTTTGCCGGGACCTAAGTCGAGCGTGTTGGCTCCCGTGGCCGTAAGACCGCCGCGGCCCAGCACCTCTATCTCTGCCACGCCATAGGTCTGTCCCTGTGGCTGCGTAAGCCAGAGCCGCACATAACGGCCCTCAGCCTTGCAAGGAAGATCCTGAACCGTATTGTTCCTGGCCAGGGAGAGCTTGGCAACCGCCGTCCAATGGCTGCCGTCGTTTGACACTTGCACCGCTCCGCTCTTGGGCGCATAGAGCCAGTGGATGCGCAGGCGGTCGATCGAGGCCTGGGCTCCGAGATCGACCTGGAGCCATTGAGGTTCACGGTTCTTAACGGCTGCCGAAATCCAGGCACTGTAGAAATGCTCTGACGGCAACCAGCTCATGTTGCTTGCCTTCCAAGGCGTTTTATCTGGGAGTTGGAACGTTGCGGGAAGGCCCTCTGCCGGCCCCTGATCAAGTTCCAGAATGCGCCACCAAACCGCAGAAGGCATCGTGAAATGGAGCCGCAGGCCCTTCCATGCTGCATTCTTATAGCTGAGTGGGATAGCGACGAGGCCGCGGCACAAAGGCAGATTGGTCGCTCCCGTCTGTTTATTCGGGTCGGTAGAGACGGTCTCATGCGTCTTATAACCGGGCAGGCCGTCGCCCGATGTCGTCCCTACCCTACTCCACCGGATGCCGTCGGTCGATCCTTCAACATCGATGCGCCACCCACCGACTTTCGACGCGTCGTAAGCCATCTCGAAACACAGGCGGAGCGTGTCGGCATGGATCGTCATACCCGTCCACAGAAACTGCAGCGTGGCATCCTGTCCATGGTAGATATAATAAGGTGTAACACAGTTGCCGTCAAAAGCTTTGAGCCGGTCGCGCGAGACATCCACTACGCCATTGTTCGTCACCGTGAGCGACACGGGCGTGCCTTGGGTCAGCAGACCGTCGGTAGCGAGCTGTGCCGTGAGGTTATAGTCGAGACTCGACGAGGCGGTGGCCAGGCGGTGAAGGGCTAAGTCGCGATACACGTCACTGGTCACAAGACGCGGCGCGGTGTACGCTGACCGGCTGCCCGGGTAAAGACCGATCCCCCGATTTCCGTTTGTTGATTCCTGCGCATCGGCAGCCATAAACAAACCTAAGGCCGCCATAAGAAGAAGTGATTTCAAAGTTGTTGCAGATCTAATTGTTTGGAAGGCAAATTTACTAAATATATGGTATCTGTGAAACGAACCCACCAATATTTTAACCTACATTATTTATGACTAATCCATCTCATTAATGCAGGGCGCGGTTAGGTAGGGTTAGGGGCAGCAGCCTCCACAAGGGCCGCGCCCTGCAATGGGACGTTCACGTCGATGCTCAGGGCCGAGCCTACTTCATGTCATCCATGCAATGAATGAGCAGATTGGTCTTACCGTTATCGATGAGATGGAGCACCAGTTCGCCAAAGAGCGTGTTCTGCCAAGCAAACCAGGGACGGGTGTAGTGATTGGCATCGTTGACATCGAAACTCTCGTGTATCATGCCTGTGTTGGCATCGGTGGTGAGCAGCTCGCGCATGCAGGCGCTGATCTCCTTGTCGTCGGTCGACGTGAAGGCGCGCATCATGACACTCATCGGCCAGGCCATGTCGCGGCCGATATGCGGACCGCCGATACCCTCTCCGGCCTTGCCCGAGAAGAACCAGGGATTGTCGTGGCTCCAGACGAAGCGGCGCGTGTTCTGATAGATGGGATCGTCGAGAGGGACATCGCCAAGATAGCCCATCGCCAAGAGACTCGGCACATTGGCATCGTCCATGAGCAGGTGGTTGCCGAAGCCGTCGACTTCAAAAGCATAGATCTTACCGTATTTAGGATGGTCCACAACGGCATATTTCATCAACGCCTCATGAACCTCCCGGCTCAGACGTTCACAACGGTCGGCCAAGGCAGTGTCCTGATTGACGGAGCGAAGGATCTCAGCCGCCTTGCGCAGACTGCTCACGGCCATGAAATTGGACGGGACGAGGAAGGGCAGCGTCGTGGCATCGTCGGAGGGACGAAAGACGGAAGCTATGAGGCCCACCGGCTTTGTAGGCGCGCCATAACCGCCCCACCCTACCGTGTCGTAGGCACGGTCGGTGACACGAAGAAACTGGTAAGGTCCTGCCCCCTCCCTGCGCTGTTGCTGAAGGAACGTCGTAAGAATGTTATTGACGGCCTGCAACCAGCGGGCACCGAAGATGGAAGCGTCGCCCGTCTCCTTCCAATATTCGTAAGCCAGACGGATAGGATAACACAGACTGTCGATCTCATACTTGCGCTCAAAGACATTGGGGTTCATCGATGTATTATCGGTCTGCCAGCCTGCACCTGTAGGTCCATCGTTGAACGCGTTGGCATAAGGATCGATGCAGATACAACGAAACTGCCGCAAGATGGTGCCGCGGACAAGGTGCTGCAGCTTCTTGTCTTTGTTGGCCAAATGCACATAAGGCCACACCTGCGCACCACTGTCGCGAAGCCACATGGCCGGGATATCACCGGTATAGACGAAGGTGTCGTCGTCGCCGTCGACCTTGCTGTAATGGGCCGTCGTCTCGAGCGTGTTGGGAAAACAATTCTCAAACATCCAGCACAGTTTAGGATTGTCCCTGAGGAGCTTCTTCACTTCCTTTATCTTCTTCTCCACTGCATCGGAGACGAACAGACGGTCCTTGACATCCGGACGTTTGGAGACCAACACATGGGTATTGTCGGCACACGCCTTTATATACTCCTTACCAAAGGTCTTCTGCTCTATCTCGACCGGCTGACTGGCTTTGGTCTGGGCACCGGCAGACAAGGAGGCGGCACACAACACCGCCAGCAACAAATTTCTCATAGAATTATTTCGCTTTTGAGGTTTAATTAACTCTTTTGCAAACTTACGAAAATTTATTCAAACAGCCGGTTAATTGAAGGAAAAAGGTGTATTCTAAATAATGATTTTATCTTTATTAAGCATTAGTCCTCAGATGAGGGCCGTGCGCCGCCCTACTATATACAGGAAAAATGTAACGATATTTATTCAGGAACCCTCTCTGAGAATTGATTCTTTTCGAGCCTCTAACCCTACCTGTCCGCACCCCGCAAGAGGATCGGAATGTACACGAAGAACATCGCGCTAAGCGAGCGAAAGCCGTGGAAAACCGATGCGTAATTTTACAACCACATGTCGTGGAAAGCCGATACGTTAACCCCAGTCTGCATGAGGTTTGCTCAGGCAGACTGGGGCTTGGGTAATTATCTGCCGCTCCGTGGATGGAAAACGACAACACACACAGTTACGTCTACACAACTCTGTACGATGACAGTTGATTAACATCCATGAGCACGGACAACGGCGGAAAGAGGGTAGGGGAGAGGGGAACCTAACGTTGTTGAATGCTTTACTAAAAAATGTTCTGCGAGAAGATGGCCTTACGGACATCGTCCTCATGATCGTAGATGAAACGGGCAACGATGCTGGAGAGCATGGCTGACGTGGTAAGCGACAAAGGATACTTCAAGCGGTCAAGGATGTTCTTCAACGCAGGATCAATATAAATAGTCGCGGGACGGCCGCCGCCGGTCTTGTACTGTTTGGCCAGGTCGAGGAAGAGGTCCCAGGAATCAGCAGAGTCATCTTTCTGAACATGATATTCTTTCATCGTGTTCTCCTTTTGCGGCCGTCCACGCTGGATACGGTCGTCAGAACTGTTGGATTGTTGACGATCAGCGCCTATCGGACGATTGACACGCTCACTGCTCCCCGCTTCCGAAACATTATCGGTGTCTAATGTTGTTTCAGCCTGATAGCCAGCCCTTTCCACGTCAGGGCTCATCTTGTCGCTCTGAGCGGGCGTAGCCTGTACAGGAGCCGAGGGGGTTGGAGTAGATTCAGCCTTATCAGAAGGCTCAACAGGAGTTTGTTCCTGATTTGATTTTCCGTTGACATTACCGCCATCTTGAAGATCTCTCACAAGATCAGCCAAACTCCCTGGTAACGTCACTTTTGTTTTCTTCGTTCTATCAGCCATAATATATATATTTATACGTATAGGTATTTATATCAATAAAATTAGAAATGTATAATTATATATTTGTATATACATTTATTTATTCTTTCATCCTTCGGATCATGAAGTCGAAAGCGAGTTTCACCGCATCACGCTGGGAAGGCGTGATCTCCAAAGTATTGATACGCTTCAAAGAGGCACGGGCAGTGATTCTCGGAGTAACTGCGCCCAACTGCTTGAAAATAGCGTCAGTCTGTTTCCACATCCGAAGCTCATCAGCAGTACCGATACGCACATCAATACGGTTAGGCACAAAGAAGAGCTTGGCAGACATTTGAGGAGTAGCGGCCCGAAGCGCATTGATCACCTGAACGAATGTGCCGGTGGAGTCGAGCGTCTTTTCCTCATATTCATAAGGGCAGACTATGAAATCCGCATTGGTGAATAAAGGTACCAAACCATCTTCCGATACATTACCCGGAGAATCGAAAAGCACAAACCCGTCGGTCTCTGAAGCCGAATCCATGAGCTGCTGCATGATCTCCGGAGCTTGCACATCAAAGTCTTGGACTTCATAAGGAGGCTCAAGGGTAGGGTAGAGCTCAATATCTTTCTTTCGCTGCATCTTGATAGTCTTCTGCAAGTCGGTATCAATAACGCATACCTGTTGCTTCTTCCAAGCGAGATAGTTGGCGAAGAGAATACAGAGTGTAGATTTACCCACACCGCCTTTTTGATTTGCGAAAACGATTTTTCTATTCTTCATAATCGAGAAACATTATATACATTATCAAATATGTAGGTAAATACATATATAATCATATAAAGAAATATTCATGCGTACATATACATAATTATATATAGGCACAAACATTACTGTAAATGATTACATGTGCAAATTTAGGCATAAATATTTAGATGAACAAATAAATAGACAACTTTTTATTGATAAAAATAAAAGAACAATGAAATATATATTTGTTTGTATAAACGGTTATATATATACTTACGTCACGTAGTGTATATACATGTATTTGTTTATGTACATGTATATATATCATTAAAATAGATAATCAAAAAAAATACGATGAAATGGGCAAAAGAGAAGGATAAACATATATTTATACAAATACATACATATGTATATAAAACCAAGAAATCAAACAAATCGCCTGATACACAGCGCAATAACAAATACGATAAAATGGGGTAGAATGAGGGATAATAAAAAAGCAAAAGAATAAAAGGAGTTATAGTATATGTATGTTTATATACATCTGTTTATGTATATGTATATATGTGTCTATGTGTGTATATATGTATAAATAGTAATGCCAAAACAATAATTGAATATATAAATGGATGTGTATTTGTTTATATACAGCTTATATACGATTAATATAGACATATATATGTGTATATGTGTATATGGATGTATGGATATATGGATATATGAGTGCATGGATATATGTAACTAAGAGAAAGAAATATATATGTGCATATATTGGTTTATTTTATTGTATACATATATATATATATAACGTTAAGATAAAACAGCAAGAGAAATTGAAAAAGAAAGAAAGAGACAGAAAACTTCAACGAGCAAAAAAATAACTGAAAGGAGAAAAGAAAAAGGACTGGAAACGAGCAACGGAAAATCAAAAAAACAATATATTATTAGATAAAACTTATCCGAAGATAGTTATCTTTATATGCATATCAATAGTATCTTTGATTAGTAGAGAGCCGTAACTTACTGATTACCAATTTTGCCAATGCCTGTTCGGCGACACTTTGGGAAGGTGGTGCGACATATAGGGAACCTGCTTGCGACAGATTGGGAACATTCCTGCGACAAATAGGGAACTAATTAATGTTAACAGCGACAAATGGGGAACAAGTTGGCGACATATAGGGAAGTTCTTGAGCCTTTTATGATTTTATCATTACATAATAGCTTGTTTTGAAGATTATTTTTGTCTTAGCAGCTTTTTGGGAGCTTAAAATATGACTAAAAAGTGTCTCGTATATGTCTTTTATATTCAACAAGTTATTTATTATGTGCGACAAAAAGGGAAATTCATTATTTTGTCGCAGACCTTCCATCTGCGACAGATTGGGAGAATGTTGAATTTATTTGATAACTGTAGCTGCTATTCTGTGGTAAAAGCTGTTCATTATTCTGTCTCTTGATTCGAACATAGCGTTGCATTACCTTACCTTCCCTTCCTGTTAAGAAGGAAAAAATACAGCATTTCTTCTATTTCCGTCTTAAAGGTTGTATGTGATTATATTAGGGATTAGTTTTTTGTGCTACGTCATATCCATAAAGTGCGTAGTCCGCGCGAGCGGGGTCGCCTGGAAAAACGTCGCTCATCTGTGTGGTCAGTAGGGAAACGGCTTTCCATCCTGCCGTTTTTAGATCAGCAATCTTCAATCTGGCGGCTGTCTGCATCACGTGGGTGTCGAGGGGTATATAGAGATGTGCTTTGTCAATAAAGGAGCTCCATAGGCCTAAGTCTACGGGCGAATCGTCGCGCACCATCCATCGTAGGAACATACAAGGCCGCTTACACGCCGAAGTGTAGGGTGCCGGCACTAGCCCTTTGATGCCGCGCTCGCGAAAGAATGTTGAAAAGGCTATGAGCACCGAATCCACGTCAGTGCATTCGGCGGAGGCGTGCGTTGCGGCATCCTTGGCCATAGACCTTAGCGAGCCGTACTGTTGGAAGAGTTCGTGAATCGCGTTGAGCAGGCGGTAGATGTCATCGCAGGAATAAAGGCGGTAGAAACATTGCTGTGTCGGGCAGATGTCTTTCTCATAACCGCCGCCGGCAATCCAGTCGTAAGGTTTTCCGTCGGCCATTCTCAACAGCTGTGCTATCTTGGGGAGGAACTGCCTTCTGGAACCGTAGCTCAGGCACATGGCGAGGAATGCCGCCGTCTCCTGGTCGCGCGCGTCTGTCATCTGATGCATGAACCACGAAGGATCATGGTTAAGGAAAGCTGCCGTCTCATAACGGTCGGCAAGACTGATAAGCAAATGTCGTAAGCGGTCGTCCATAAGCAATCGTGACAATGGGTTACATGAAGTTGTTGATAGATATCATCCAGCGATAATCCTTCACACGTATCCTCGGAGTACCGTCCTTGCCGGTCTCTACCGTCACACCCTCAGCCTCCAACAACCTTTGTTGTTCGGGCCAGTGGGGTGCGAGACGCCCTACGGCATTGACGACACGATGGCAAGGTAAGTGGAGATACGAAGGCACTGTGGACAGCAGGTGTCCGACTTGTCGCGATAGATTGGGACAACCGGCCAGCCGTGCGATGTCGCCATAGGTGAGCACACGTCCACGTGGTATCTGTCCGACAATATTATAAATGTCGTACCTCAGTTGCTGCATATCGATTCTTGCCATGCTGCAAAGATACGGTAAACGTGTCAGACGACAAAAGAAAGACTTGTTTTTCTTGCTTAAAATTGGGGTATGTCTTAAAGCGATGCTTTCTGTCTCCTAATCGTTGTTGAAGGGCAGCAGGAAACAGCCGATTTACCGTTTCCGAAGTGCGGGCGGAGCCACAAGGGACAGCCAAATATGCTGCCCTGAGGGGACAAAGAAAGATCGTGATGTCAAGATATTTTTTGCGCAACCCCCGCTGAGAATCGATTCTTTTCAAACGAGCATGGGGTTGGGCGAAAATAACGCGATTATGAGGCGAGTTGGTAAAGTGTTATTAATCAGTTGTTTATATGCGTTATCTTTTCTGAAGTCATTCTTGTTCCTTTCTGACAGCTGACCTTACTACGGTTGTCTCACCTACCTAACCGTAGTAGTGTTGCTTACCTAACGCAGTTAGGTCAGTGACCTAACCGTTAAAGGTGGGTGACCTAACTGTTAAAGGTCGGTTTTCAATGCCTTTCCTCATCCCACAAACTCGTTTTTAGCCTTCCAAACCTCCCTTTCGCGTTCTATTTCGTACCATTTCCGATGTCCTGACTTTTTACTTTTTGTAAAATAAATTTAGATAAATGCAGGATGAAGCGTCCTGAAAAATATACGTAGAAAAGGAGCGAGGAGAATCAGTGAGCCCGTAGTTTATGCTCTTTTTGTACAATATTGCACCTCTTTTATACAATAGTTAACATGCGCGACAAATTTTATACCTACCTTTGCGGTTACGTAAGCTACCCCTTGAAAACGTACTCTTAGACGTAAGGCATGCAATAAAACAATCAAACAGATATGAACATTTTCAACTACATCATCCAGTTGGGTGCATCGGTGATGATGCCTATCATCTTCACCATTATCGGTCTCTGCATCGGCATGAAGTTTGGCAAGGCCCTCAAATCCGGCCTCTATGTCGGAGTAGGATTTGTCGGTCTGGGTATCGTCACAGCCCTTCTCACCGACAATTTTAAGGACCCGCTGCAGGCCATAGAAAACATCTTCTCGCTCAATCTCAGCGTCTTCGACATGGGCTGGCCCGCTGCCGCTTCTGTGGCTTACAACACCGCTGTGGGTGCCCTCATCATCCCCGTCTGTCTTGGCATCAACTTCCTCATGATCATCACGAAGACTACGCGCACTGTCAACATCGACCTGTGGAACTACTGGCATTTTGCCTTCATCGGTGCCGTGGTCTATTTTGTCTTCGACGAGAGCCTTCTCTGGGGTTATTTCGCAGCTATCGTGTGTTACATCTTCACCCTTGTCATGGCCGACCTGACGGCCGACAGGTTCCAGCAATATTACGATCTTCCGGGCATCTCCGTGCCACAACCTTTCTGCCAGAGTTTCACGCCGTTTGCCATCGGCCTGGGGTGGCTCCTGGACCGCATTCCGGGTTTCGACAAGCTCAATGTCGATGCCGAGGGTCTGAAGAAGAAGTTTGGCGTGCTCGGCGAGCCCCTTGTCCTCGGTGTCATCGTGGGTATGGTCATCGCGGCCGTGGCGCATGTCGGCGACTATAAGACGTTAGGAGCCTTTAAGGTCATCAAGGACGTGCTCTTCCTCGGTGTCACGATGGGTGCCGTGATGGAGCTCATCCCGCGTATCACGAAGCTCTTCATCGACGGGCTGATGCCGATCTCCGACAAGACGAAAGAAGTTATCGCCAAGAAGTTTGACGGAAAGAAGATCCATATCGGCATGAGCCCGGCGCTGGTCATCGGCCATCCTACGGCCCTTGTCTGCACGCTCTTCCTGATCCCGACCTATATTATCGTGTCCGTCGTCCTCCCCGGCAACCAGTTTCTGCCCCTGGCTTCTCTCGCCGGTCTGTTCTACCTCTTCCCGATGATGCTGCCCTACACGAAAGGTAACGTGGTGAAGACTTATCTCATTGGCATGGTGGCGCTGCTTCTCGGCCTGTGGTTCGTCACCGATATGGCACCCGACTTCACGAAGGCAGCCTCCGCCGTTTACGCCCAGACGCAGGACAAGGCCGCACGCGTACCCGACGGGTTCCAGGCCGGCAGCATGGATTTTGCCTCGTCTCTCATCGGGTACGTCATCTATGCCCTCACGAAATATGCCAAGTATGTCGGCATGGCGGTCCTTACTGTCATCACGGTTGTGATGATGGTTATCAACCGCAGAAGGATCGTGAAAGGGTAGGCCGGTGTCGCTGAATTGTTGAAAAAGCGTCGCCAGTTGTCGCGTCAGCGTCGCTGAATTGTTGAGTAAGCAGTCACATAGTGACTGCCCAACCCCCTGAAAAATCAAAAACAACGAAAATATGAAGAAAATACTTTTATCTATGGCAGTGGTCTTTGCTGCCGCAGCAGCCACCGCACAAGGCTGCTGGAAAGGTTATGAGGTGAAGGCTGAGAACAGCTACACCTATTATAATGTGAGATATGCGTGCAACCCGATGGATGCCAAGCACTACGATACCCAGCGTATGCGTGGCGAGTTTCTCATCGAGAAGGTCTTTGCACCGGGTGAGGTCAACTGGACCTACACGATGTTCGACCGGTTCCTCATCGGCGGTGCCGAGCCTACGGCGACTGCGCTGAAGCTCACCTCCATCGCTCCGCTCTATGTCGATGCGTCAAAGGGAACGAACGGCCGTAACCTGCTCGACAACCGGGAGCTCGGCATCATCAATGTAGGGGGTGAGGGCACCGTCACCGTCGATGGCAAGCGCTACGACCTCGGCTTCGAAGAGGCGCTCTATGTCGGCAGAGGCGTCAAGGACATCACGGTGGCGAGCAAGGATGCGCATAAACCTGCCAAGTTCTATATGAACTCGGCCTGCGCCCATGTCGGTTATCCTACCGTGAAGGTCGACCTCAAGCATGCCAATAACATCAAGGCGGGGAGCGCGGCTGAGAGCAACGACCGTGTCATCCATCAGGTCATCATCGACGGGGTGACCGGCGTGCGCACCTGTCAGCTGCAGATGGGTATCACCGAACTGAAGTCGGGATCGGTATGGAACACGATGCCGGCTCACACCCATCTCCGCCGTATGGAGACCTATTTCTACTTCAATGTGCCTGATGGCCAGAAGATCTGTCACATCATGGGTGAGCCGCAGGAGACGCGCACGATGTGGATGAACAATGAGCAGGCAGTCATCAACCCCGAGTGGAGCATCCACTGTGCTGCCGGCACCGCCAACTATACGTTCATCTGGGGTATGGCCGGTGAGAACCTCGTCTATACAGATATGCAGGTAGTGAAGATACCGGAGCTGGAGTAGTTAGTAGTTAGGAGATAGGAGTTAGAAGTTAGGAGTTAGAAGTTAGGAGTTAGGAGTTAGAAGTTAGGAGTTAGGAGTTAGAAGTTAGGAGTTAGGAGTTAGAAGTGAAGAGTTAGATGTAAGAAGTGAGTTGACGCTGTAACTCCTAACTCCTAATTCCTAACTCCTAACTAAATTGCTCCTCACTTTATTGATTGTAGTCAAGAAAACAGGCTTATTTGTAAGTTGGGAGTGACAAAAAGTCATAGAGCAAGGAAAAAGCACTAACTTTGCAGTGCGTTAAGTGATAACGTAGCCTTATAATAAGGCGAATGATATAAATAGTATGTAATGTTGGGGCAAGCGAGCCCCGTAGTATTAATTAATGTAGAAAGGATAACAATTATGAAAAAGATTATGATGAACATCAAAGCACAGGTGAAGCGCTTCACGGAGTTCTACGCCAATGCAATGACCAACTACGGTGAGGCACTGATCAACTCTCGTGGTCTTGCCGGTGCTTAAAGCATGAAATGAAGAACTTTCAGAATATACAGAGACGCGTGGCATGACGGATTAATCCGTTTGCCACGCGTCTTTTTTTTGATACTTGTTGAAACCTTTTTGTTTCGATATACAATCAATTACTCTTAAAATATTATAAAATTAAATCTATTATTGAGTATTATTGATTATTTTGTTATAATTTTGCTTACAAATTAATATCGATTAATCTTATTCTTTATATTCTAAAACTAATGCAAATGAATGAACAAAGATTTAGGCCTATACCTATTGTACCTTTTGGTTCATTTCCTATCGGCTCATTGTTAGCCGGTATGTTAACTTTTGGTACGGTGCACGCCCAGGCTGCTTCTGTCTCGCCTTCAGAAACGCCGGACGTGGTTCAACAGACCGCTAAGGGTGTAGTCCATGGCTTTATTGGCGACGAGAACGGTGAGGCTATCACGGGTGCCGTGGTGAAATATTCAGACGGTAGTGCCGCAGCGGTAACCGCTGCCGACGGTACTTTCTCGCTCAAGGCCCCTGCTGATCCTAACGCGACGTTGGAGATCTCTTATATCGGCTATCAGTCGCGCGACATCAAGCTCAAGGGCCGGCAGTTTGTCTCCATCTCCCTCATTCCGGACAACAAGACGCTCGACGAGGTGGTCGTTGTCGGATTCGGCAAACAGAAGAAAGAGTCGCTCGTCGGTGCCGTGCAGGCCGTGAAGCCTGAGGATCTGAGAATCACCTCCAGCTCGCTGACGACATCGTTTGCCGGCAACATCCCCGGTATCATTGCGCGCCAGACAAGTGGAGAGCCGGGCTACGACAATGCGTCGTTCTATATCCGCGGTGTCTCCACCTTCGGTTCAAGCACCGCTCCGCTCATCCTGCTCGACGGCGTGGAGATCAACGCCACGATGCTCAACAACATTCCCCCCGAGTCGATCGAATCGTTCTCCGTGCTGAAAGACGCAACCGCTACCTCGCTTTACGGCTCCCGAGGTGCCAACGGTGTCATCCTGGTAAATACGAAGCTCGGCAACCTCTCTGAGAAGATGAAGGTGAACATCCGGTTCGACAACACGGTCTCCATGCCTACCCGCGTGCAGGATATAGCAGACGGTGTGACCTATATGCAGATGTTCAATGAGGCTTCGTACAATGATGCCCAGGCAGCAGGCACAACCTACACGGCACCTTTCAGCGACGACAAAATAGAGAAAACGCGGACGCACGCCAACCCTTATATCTTCCCCGACAACGACTGGTACAGCATGCTTTTCAAAGACTATACCATGAACCAGAACCTTGACATCAACATGAGGGGCGGCAGCAAGTTTCTGACCTATTACCTCAATGCCGGCATCTATTATGAGAATGGTATCGTCAAGAAGCCGACTGATCTCTCCGCCCTTGATGTATCGTTGAGAACCCGCAAATATTTCTTCCAAAGCAACGTCACGGCCAACCTGACGCGAACCACGAAGGTGGGGCTCAACATGAACACACAGCTTTTCTATTATCATGGTCCCAAGGAGAGCATCTCCAACCTCTTCTATTATACGATGCGTGTCAATCCCGTCGCGTTCCCGGCTGTCCTGCCTTCCGAGCCCGGCGACACCTATACACGCTATGGCAACTCGACGAAGCAGGGTGTGGGCGGTATACAGACCAATCCGTTGGCACGTCTGAGCACCGGCTATACCGAGCGCAATTATGTCTATTCTACAACGGCGTTCAATGTGGAGCAAGACTTGAGCATGATCACACCGGGACTGAAAGCCAGCGGTCTGGCTTCCTTCTACAATTATAGTTTCAACTGGCTCGACCACTGGACTGTTCCTTTCTATTATCGTATTCTTGACGATTACACGGTGGACGAGAATGGGCAGTACCAGTTCAATACCGAGTCGATTGGTGATGCCGGAGAGCCGTATCTGAAGTCCAACTCCGGCCGCGACCCGACGACAAGCGTCTGGTCTTTGCAAGCCAAGATAGACTATGCCCACAAGTTCGGCAAGCACGATGTGGGCGCTACGTTCGTCTATCACATGAAAGAAACGAAGCAGGTGAAGGACGGCGGCGACGAATATGACCTGCTGCCTTACCGTGAGCAAGGGCTTGCCGGACGTGCCACCTACAACTACGACATGCGCTACTTCCTGGAGCTCACCTTCGGTTACAACGGCTCCGAGAACTTCCGCAAAGGGCATCGATTCGGCTTCTTCCCGGCTGTAGCTGCCGGCTGGACGCTCTCGCACGAGAAGTTCTTCAAGCCTCTCAAGCCGTATATCAACAACCTGAAGATCCGTGGATCCTATGGTGTGGTGGGTAACGACGCGCTCTCCGCACGCTTCCCTTATGTCACCACCGTGGATATGTCGACCGGAGGAGCCTGGTGGTTCGGGGATGCTTATTCCAACCCTTCTGTGCCTTCCATCACCAACTACGGAAACGTGGATGCCTCTTGGGAGAAATCGTACAAGACAAACATCGGTGTGGATCTGAGCCTGTTCCATCATCTCGACTTCACCCTCGACTTCTTCCATGAGAAGCGCGACGGCATCTTCATGCAGCGCCAGAGCATCCTTTCTGTCGCCGGGTTCGGAGGCAAGCTCCCGTGGGCTAACATCGGTGCCGTGAAGAACAGAGGCTTTGACATGAGCGCCAACTATACGCAGGTGTTCAACAAGGACTTCACCGTCCGCGTGAACGGTACTTTCACGTATGCGCACAATGAGATCACGGCCTGCGACGAGCCAACGAATGTGGCCGACTACTATTCGCGCATCGGCCATCCTATCAACAGCATCCGCGGGCTCGTGGCCGAAGGGCTCTTCACCTCACAGGAAGAGATTGACAACAGCCCGAAGCAGGAGCTTGGCTCAAGCTACACCGTCGGCAACATTAAATATAAGGATCTCAACGGCGACAACAAGATTGACCTCAACGACGTGACGACCATCGGCAATCCTACCATCCCGGAGGTTATCTATGGCTTCGGCACGACGGTGACCTTTAAGAAATGGGACTTCTCCTGCTTCTTCCAGGGAGCGGCCAAGGTCAGTCTGCTCATGAGCGGCATACAGCCTTTCGTCGATAATACGTCGGACGGTTACGGCATCGCCCAATTTATCGTTAATGACCATTGGTCGGAGACCAATAACCGTGCTGATGCCGCTTATCCGCGACTGTCTACCTCGTATGTGAACAACGACAGTCAGGCAAGCTCTTTTTATCTGCGCAGCGGAAACTATCTGAGGCTCAAGACGGCTGAAGTGGGCTACACCTTTAATAAATGGATCCGAGCGTACGTCTCAGGATCCAATCTCCTGACCTTCTCCCCGTTCAAGCACTGGGATCCGGAATTGGGTGGAGGCACCGGCCTCAAATACCCATTGCAGCGCACCGTTAAGGTCGGCATACAGTTCCATTATTAATAAGTAGTCATTAAAGCAATTGATGGCTCTAAGTATATTAATTGATGTCTCTATAAGTATATTAAATATATAGAAGTTATGACAATAAAATATATTCGCGTCAGTCTTTGTCTGCTTGCCCTCTCGCTTTTCACGGCCTGCGATTTCCTCGATGTCGTGCCCGAGAGCAATCCTACAACTGACGACATCTACAAGACGCAGGTACAGGCTGAGAAGATGGTACAGTCGCTCTACAAGAGCATACCCGACTATATGCACCCGCAGCACTTCCCCGACTTTACGGGCGGCGATGATCTTGCCATGGGGCATCGCGGCACGACCCGATGGTTCCATTATAAAAGTTTGATCAATGGCATGGAGTCGCCTTCAAGCACGTTCTTTGGATTGTGGAGCAACACAGCTTCCAGCTATCCCACAGGGGCGGTGAAAGAGGACATCTGGGGCGCAGTGCGCAACTGCTACGACGTGCTCAACAATCTCGATAATGTGCCCGACATTACGGCCGACAACCTCAAGACCTGGAAGGGAGAAGCGTGGTTCCTCATCGGTTATTATCATCAGATCATGCTCGAATATTATGGGCCGACATTCATTGTCAAGGAGGCAAACGGCACCAATCTGCCCAGTACGCTCACCCGTGAGCCTTACGACTCGTGTGTCAACTTCATAGCCGGTTGCTACGACAAGGCTGCGCAGCTCCTGCCCGCCGTGAGGACGAGCTCGGAGAAGGACCGCGGCTCAGCGGCGGCGGCCTTAGGCTTCAAGGCTCGCCTGCTGCTCTATGCGGCATCGCCTTTGGTAAACGGCAACTCCGACTTCTATTCCGACTTCAAGAACCCGGACGGTACGCCGCTCGTGAGTCTCACTTACGACCGTGAGAAGTGGAAGCGCGCCATGGATGCCGCTGCCGAGGCCATCAAGCTTTGTGAGAGCAACGGATACAAGCTCTATGGGGGATCGACGACCGATTTCGTGACCGGCGCGAAAAACTATCACGAGGCATTTGTAGGACCGACAAGCTCACCATCGTTCAACAACTGGGACGAGATCTTGTTTGGTTTGTCAAATCAGAGTACCATATCTTATACTGTTAAGAGTATCGCTCCGCGCTATGGCTTGAAGAACGGCAAGTACAGTGCCAACGGCTTCCGGGGGTATGTCTTCCCGACCTGGAGCTGCGTGACGCGCTTCTTTACCGATAAAGGTCTGCCCTGGGATGTCGATCCCGACACGAAGAATCTGGATCCCGAGACGCTCGTGGCATCGCCGTTCTATCCCAACGAGAAGACTTCGGTCATCAACACCCATCGTTCCCCGCGCTTTTATGCCTGCATTGGCTTCGACCGTGGCGCTTACGAGATTGGCAACGGCACGGTCATGCTCAAGTGCCGCAAAGGCGAGCCGCAGACCTGCTATGGCAATGAGTCGGATGAGTATTTAGGCGACAACGGTTACTATTGTCAGAAATGGGTGTCGCAGAAAGATACGTATACCGAGTCGAACAAGAAGTTCACTTACAACAAGTTTGTCTTCCCATACCTGCGCCTGGCCGAGCTCTACCTTGATTATGTAGAGGCCGACTTTGAGTACCACCACACGTTGAGTGCCCAGAGCCTCGCTTATCTCGACAAGATCCGCGCACGTTGCGGTATGCCCACGTTTGAAAAGTCGTGGAGCTATGTCGGTGGCATCCCGACGGATGAAGCAACCTTGCGCAGCGTCATCCACGACGAGCGTTCCAATGAGCTTGCCATGGAAGGCCGCCGTTTCCACGACATCCGCCGCTGGAAGATTGCCGAGAAGGTACTGTGCCCCAAGGAGAAGGCATGGACCATCAGTGGCACGACCGCTGAGCAGTTCTATAAGGTGACGACGATGAACGATGGCACGGAGGTGGACCGTTCTAAGTTCGTGGCCCCGAAGAGCTACTGGCTTGCCATTCCCCTCGACCAGATTCAGATCGATCCTAACCTCGTGCAGAACCCGGGATACTAAGGTTCCGCATAAGCGGTAGCAATCCTAAAAAAGGAGAATAACCCTTGAAAAAAGGAAAAGATCCCTGCAACAAAGTCAATCTTTGTAGATATTGTCTCTGTTGCAGGGACTTTTATTTCTTCATAATATACAAAACGTCACATTTCTTATAAAATAATTGTCGTTTTGCTTGTTGGTTATCCATTAATGTTGTAATTTTGCAAGCACAACCAATAAGTAAGTAACATAGGTTTTATAAATAGAGAAAGAGATTATGTGTGGAATTGTAGGAATATTCAATATTCAGGAGCAGACACCGGAGCTTCGTCAGAAAGCGCTCCGCATGAGTCAGAAGATTCGTCACCGCGGTCCCGACTGGAGCGGTATCTATACAGGCCCCACGGCCATTCTTTGTCATGAGCGTCTGTCCATCGTTGATCCCGAGAGCGGCCGCCAGCCCCTTTTCGCGCCTGACAAGAAGCAGGTGCTCGCCGTCAATGGCGAGATCTACAACCATAAGGACATCCGTGCTACGACGAAGGAGTACCAGTATCAGACCGGTTCCGACTGTGAGGTCATCCTCGCCCTCTATCGAGAATGGAAGTCGGGCAACAGGCAGGCTTCGCCGGTGTCGCTTCTCGAGAAGCTCTCCGGCATCTTTGCCTTTGCGCTCTACGACGTGGAGGACGGATCGTTCTTTGTGGCCCGCGACCCCATCGGTGTCATACCTCTTTATATAGGCTACGACCGCGACGGCAAGGTGTATGTCGCCTCAGAGCTCAAGGCCCTCGAAGGACAGTGCGACCGTTACGAGCAGTTCCTCCCCGGTCATTACTATTGGAGCAAGGAGGCCGACAAGGGCATGCAGCGCTGGTATTCACGCTCGTGGATGGAAGGCAAGACCCGTCCCAAGAGTGAGGTGTCCTATGGTCAGGCGGTGGAGGAGATTCGCCAGAGCCTCATGGGAGCCGTGAAGCGTCAGCTCATGAGTGACGTGCCTTACGGCGTGCTGCTCTCCGGCGGTCTCGACTCGAGTGTCATCTCCGCCATCGCAGCCCGTTACGCAGGGAAGCGCGTGGAGACCGACAGCACGTCGCCGGCCTGGTGGCCGAGGCTCCACAGCTTCGCCGTCGGCCTGAAAGGCGCTCCCGACTTAGCCAAGGCAAAGCTCGTGGCTGACTATATCGGTACCGTGCATCATGAGATCAACTATACCATCCAGGAAGGTCTCGATGCCATCCGCGATGTCATCTATTTCATTGAGACTTACGATGTCACGACCGTGCGTGCCTCTACGCCGATGTACCTCTTAGCGCGTGTCATCAAATCGATGGGCATCAAGATGGTGCTCTCGGGTGAGGGAGCCGACGAGATCTTCGGTGGCTATCTCTATTTCCACAAGGCTCCGTCGCCGGAGGAGTTCCACAAGGAGACAGTGCGCAAACTGTCGAAGCTCTACCAGTACGACTGTCTGCGCGCCAACAAGAGTCTCGCTGCCTGGGGCGTGGAGGGGCGTGTGCCGTTCCTCGACAAGGAGTTCCTCGATGTGGCCATGACCATCGATCCGAGTTACAAGATGTGCCCGGGCAAGGAGATAGAGAAGAAGGTGGTGCGCGATGCCTTCTCCGACATGCTGCCGGAAGAGATTGCATGGCGACAAAAGGAACAATTCTCCGACGGTGTGGGCTACTCCTGGATCGACACTCTGAAGGAAGTGACGGCATCGGCGGTGAGCGACGAGCAGATGGCGCATGCCGCCGAGCGTTTCCCCATCAATCCGCCGCGCAACAAGGAGGAGTATTATTATCGTTCGATCTTCGCCGAGCACTTCCCCTCTGACAGCGCCGCCCGTTCTGTACCGAGCGTGCCGAGTGTCGCTTGCTCTACGGCTGAGGCCCTTGCTTGGGATGCCGCCTTCAAGAACATGAACGAGCCTTCGGGAAGAGCCGTGAAAGACATTCATGAATAGTTAGGAGTTATTTAGTTGGGAGTTGTTTAGTTAGGAGTTGTTTAGTTAGGAGTTGTTTAGTTGGGAGTTGTTTTCTCGCGCAGAGCTGCAGAGTTTATTGGGCCGCAGAGCTGATACGTGTGAGAGGCTGAGATCGCTGAGAGGCCTTTGGCCTTTAGAGGAGCACGACAGATAGGGGAACAGAATCTATCCGTCATTGGGTTCAACGGACGATTCTATACGTTTCCTTGTTTCCTTACTTTCTTTCTGAACAAATTCCTGAGAGAAATGGATAACCATCTTTAAGATCCGTGCCGTTTCCGGTCACTGTCCAGCGAATTCCTTCCGGTATAGCCCTATGCTTTGAGAAACGCCTTGAGCCGTTCCGACTTCGGGTTGCCGAAGACTGCATCGGGCAGCCCCTCCTCTTCGATGACACCGCCATTGAAGAAGAGGACGCGGGAAGCGACATCACGGGCAAACGACATCTCGTGGGTCACTACGACCATCGTCATGCCGTCGTGTGCCAGGTCGCGCATGATCTGCAACACCTCGCCTACCATTTCCGGGTCGAGGGCTGATGTCGGTTCGTCGAAGAGCATCACGTCGGGGTTCATGGCTAATGCCCGGGCTATGGCGACCCGCTGGCGCTGACCGCCCGAGAGACTGTCGGGCCACTCTTCTGCCTTGTCAGCCAGTCCCACGCGCTCGAGCAGTCGGTCGGCCGTTGCCGAAGCTTCCTGCTTCGACATCTTTCCCAACGTGACAGGGGCGAGCATGATGTTCCGTCGGATCGTCATGTTCGGGAAGAGGTTGAACTGCTGGAACACCATGCCAATGCGCTCCCGCATCTTGTTGATGTCTATTTCCGGTGAGGTGATGTCTGTCCCCTCGAAGAGGATCGTGCCGGAGGTAGGACGCTCGAGGAGGTTCAGGCTGCGGAGGAATGTCGACTTGCCACAGCCCGATGGCCCGATGATGGCCACGACCTCGCCCACGTTGATTGTCGTGCTGATGTCGCGGAGCACGACATGGTCGCCGAAAGCCTTGCAGAGGTGCTTCACGCTGATGAGCGTCTTCCCCTTGTGGTTCTGTTCAGTGGGGTGGTTGTCAATCATCTTTTTGTTATCTTTCATTTTTCCTGAGTTTCTTTTCTACGGCACTGACCGCTGACGAGAGCGAGAGCACGATGGTGAGGTAGATGATCGCCACGACTCCTAAGGGCAGGATGGCGTCGTAGGTAATGCTTCGGATGATGTCGCTGCCTTTTGTCAGGTCGACAAGTCCGATATATCCGCTGATCGATGTCTCTTTGAGGAGCGTGATGAGCTCATTGCCGATGGCGGGCAGCACGTTCTTGAACGCCTGCGGTAGGATGATGAGGCGCATTGTCTGGCTGTAGCTCAGTCCTAACGACCGTCCGGCCTCATGCTGCCCGCGGTCGATGGACATGATGCCGCCACGCACCACCTCTGCCATGTAAGCCGCTGAGTTGAGGCCGAAAGCCACGATGGCCACAAGCACCTTGCTCACGTCGGCGGCAGCGAAGATGACATAATAGATGATGAGGAGCTGTACCATCGTCGGCGTGCCGCGGATGATGACAAGGTAGAACTTGCACAGGGCGTTGAGGATGGTGTAACGCCCCGTGCGGTCATGCGTCGTGCGCACGATGGCGATGAGCGATCCGAGGCAGAGGGAGATGAGGATGGCGAAAAGGGTGATGATGATCGTGTTGCCCAGGCCTTGCAGCAGATAGAGGTAACGGCCCTCCACGACAAAGTCTTGCCGAAACTTCTGCGCGAGGCTCTGCTGCCTGGCTGTGGTTTTCTGACTCTTCACGATGATGACCTGCCGGCTCCGGGCGTAGGGGAGGGTGAAGTTCACGTTGCGCAGCCGGTCGGGCGTCACCGTCAGAGCCGCCGCGCCGACATCGGCCTTGCCCGTCTGGACAGAGGTCACGACGGCATCGAAGTTCATGTCCTCCACCTGCAGCGTCATGCCGAGTACGTCGGCCACGGCCTGCATGATGTCGATGTCTATGCCGACGACACGCCCGTTCTCATAATATTCGTACGGCTGGAACGTGGCGTTCGTTGCCACGACGAGCCGTCCGTTGGGCCTGCCGATGGCCTTGGGCTGGTAAGCTACCCCGATCTTGTCCTTGATATGTCGGCTGACGATGGCTTCGAGGGTTCCGTCATTGCGAAGCAGCGTCAGGGCGTGGTTGATGCGTTCCGTGAGGTCGCGCCGCCCTTTTGCCACGCAGAAGGCATAGTCCTCCCGGCTGTAGGCCTGTGGAAGGATGGCGAGCCCCTCGTTCTGACTGACGAAGGCGCGCGCCGGCTGCTCGTCCTCCACGACGCAGCTCAGCTTGCCCTGGAGCAGCGCCTGAACGGCGTCGGCGGTCTTCGTGAACCGTTCAATCTGTGTGCCGGCCTTGTCATGCTCCATTCCCGACACCTTCGTGTCGGCCGTGGTACCGAGCTGCACGCCGATCTTGCTCCCTGGCAAGTCGTTCACCCGGTGAACGGCTTTCGGCTTGTTGCCACAGCTTGCGAAAACAAACAGAAGGTAGAGCCAAAGAGAGAAGGCTTTCCTGTAGGTTATGTTCATTTTGTCGTTACTTAAAAGGGCGGTTCCTGCTGTGGGAACCGCCCTAATATATCTCAGTCGTTTCTTTCTCAATGATTCTTCATCCTGAATGGAAGTCGCGGCGTTCAGCAGAGCGCCTTGCCCCATTCGCGGCATTCCTTCTCAGCGTCGCTGTCGGGAGCCCATTTCACCTTGAGCGGTTGCGCCGCGATCTCGAATCCGGCTTCCTCCAAACGCTGTTGGATGCGCTTCTCCGCGCCGCCGCCCCAGCCGAAGCTCGAGAAGACGGCAGCCTTCTTGCCTTTGAACCGCATGCCGTGGATCATCTCCAGGATACCGGCAATGGCATAAGTCATGCCGAGGTTGACGGTAGGACAGCCTACGAGAATCTCGCGCGAGTGGAAGGTCTCCAGGAGTATGTCGTTCTTGTCGTCCTTTGTGGCGTTCATGAGCACGACGCGTGTCTGGGGACGTGCGGCACGAATGCCGTCGGCGATGGCTTCGGCCATACGGCGTGTAGCCTGCCACATCGTGTCGTAGATGATCGTGATCTGGTCTTCCTGATAGTTGACGTCCCATTTCTGGTAGCAATCCAGGATATCTTTGATATGATCGGTCCAGATGGCTCCGTGCGAGGGAGCGATCATCTTTAGCGGCAGATTCTTTTTCACCAGCTCGTCAACCTTCCGTTTGACGTTGGGGTTGTAGATGTTGAGAATGTTGGCGTAATATTTCTCAGCCTCGCGGAAAAGATCGCGCTGGTTCACCGTGTCGTCGTAGAGACTCTCCGTGGCATAATGCTGACCGAAGACATCGTTGGAGAAGAGTATCTGCTCCTTGTCGGCATAGGTCATCATTGTGTCGGGCCAGTGGCACATCGGCGCTTCGATGAAGTGCAGCGTGTTCTCACCGATGTTCAGCGTGTCGCCTTGCTTGACGGTGACGAAGTTGTACTCCTCGTGATAGAGGCCACGCAAGATCTGTGCGCCTTGCCGCGTGCAGTAGATCGGCGTGTTGGGGATGAGCTTCATCAGAGCCGGCAGCGCGCCGGAGTGGTCGTTCTCGTTGTGGTTCATCACGATATAGTCGATATCGTGGAGGTCGATGGCCTCGGCGAGATGTGCCACAAACTCATGGTCATAGGGCGTCCAGACGGTGTCTATGAGCACATTCTTTTCGTCCTGAATGAGGTAAGCGTTATAGCTTGATCCGAAGTGGGTGGACAGCTCGTCGCCGTGGAAGTGCTTGAGCTCCCAGTCGACTTTGCCGACCCACGACACTTTATCCGTAAGCTTCTTCACGGCTTAGTCCTCCGGCTCAAAGTCTTCCTTGCCTACGCCACACTCCGGACAAGTCCAGTCTTCGGGAAGATCTTCAAATGCTGTTCCTGGTTGAATACCGTTATCGGGATCACCTTTTGCGGGGTCGTAAACCCATCCGCATACTGTGCATACATACTTTTTCATACTCGTGATGTTTGAATTGAAATAATTGCAATATTGACTTTGCAAAGTTACGTTATTTATTTGAATTATCAAACGAATTGGAGATATTTTTTTGTGCCTTTTTTGATTCTTCATGAACAAAAAATTGGTGAAAAATTTGGCAGGCAATAAAAAAACATGTACCTTTGCACTCGCAACAAAATTAATAGGGGCATAGCCCAGTTGGTTTAGAGCGCTGCAGTCACATTGCAGAGGTCATCGGTTCGAGCCCGATTGTCCCTACCTTTTAAGTTTTTGGCTTACACACAAAGATCCGCCGTTTCTCAATTGGGAAGCGGCGGATTTGCTTATCTGCCTTTTATATTCCGCACGATGTCAGGCCGAACGTCGTGGCTATAGCAGTCAGAATGGAGATAAGCATGTTGATGATCATCTTCCAGGTTTCTTTCTTGTTCATACTCATAGTTTTTGTTGTTTTGTTTGGGTTCCCCTCGCCTGCTTCTCCATAGGGTGAAGGCTTCCGGTGAGGGTAACGGGGTTAATACTCAGTCTTGACAGTCTTAGGGCTCAGGGGTTGTGGGCGTGGTTGATGTCGTGGCATCGCTGGCGGCCTTCTTGGTCTTCACGAACGGCTCAGCGGTGACCCCGTCGAGCAGTGTCTTGACAAAGGTGCCGAGGCGATGTCCCTTCTCTCCGACCTTTCCGCTGGCAACGAACTTCACCTCGGGCGAATAGTTGATCACGAAGCGCTTGATGTTGTTGGCGGTAAATGACTTCTCGTCGTCGGCTGGCTCGGATTTGAGTCCTACCCGGAAGGCTCCGATGCCGTCGAGGTCTACGGTCATCGAGTTCTGGAGGTGCTCCTTGATGACATGGGAGAGCTCTGCGAGAACAGCGAGGATATCGGCCTTGGTCACGGTGCTGGAGTGAGCGATCTCTTCGGCGAGCTTCTCGGTGCTGACATGGCCGAGGCTTACGACGCGGCCGAAATACTTACCGCTGACGCTCGAATCCTTCATGGAGATTTTCTGTGTTTTGAAACGTACACTCATAATTGTTTCCTTTCTCAGATTGTTATAGGTTAAACATGTTAATTAAGATTGTCTTAGGATCGTGTGAGCGCTCATTTCTTTTCTCCGGTTTTGCTCGGTAGAAGTTTTTCCTTTTGACAATGCAAAGTTACGGCCTTTTTCGTGTCGCTCCAAAAAACCAAGGGGCACGTCATGAGCCTCGGGCCGCATGCACGGGCCTTCCTTCTGCCAACATCGCTTAAAGGTTATTGTTGGTGTCCGCCAAACGCGGCGGCAGGCGAGTGTCATTATATAATAAATAATGTATCAGGACACGGTCGTCCGGCTCCTTCTTATTATGCGCCTGACTTCGTCAATGCGTCACCCTATATCACCTAAATATCCTTGCAAGTGCTTGATTATCAAGGAAAGTATTTGGTCTTAATAGAAAAGTGACGAAGTCAGGATATATAATGTTACGTGCTTTCTAATCGTTAGGCAGCACCGACTGTCCCCGACAAGGGCTCGTTGTTTTAGCATCGGCTTTCCACGACTATCCACGACAATCTGCCCCAAGCGAGCGGTAGCGGGCATAAGTCGTGTCAAGTCGTGAAAAGCCGGTGCCTAAACGCTGCGAGTGTCGTGAAAAGTCGGTGGCCGTTTGCGGTATTCCGACGGTGTGATGCCGCACACGTTCTTGAAAGTTCGTACGAAGTTGGGGTAGACATCGAAGCCGCATAGTGCAGCCACCTCAAGGAGCTTCATGTCCGGATTCTTGTCGAGCAGTTTTTTTGCCTTTTTGATTCTGATATGCTGGATATAAGCGGCCGGCGTCTGTCCTGTGATGGCCATCATCTTGCGGTAGAACTGGCTGCTGCTCATGCACATCATCGATGCGATGGCCGTCACGCTGGTGTCTTTGCTACGGTTGAGAAGCGTGTGGATGGCATCAGCCACCTTGGTGAGGAAGACCAGGTCGGCCTCGTTGGGCGCCGTGGTGTCATCATTGGCTTTTAGTTCCTTTGTGTTCTCTATGGCAGCCGCGAATTTCTTCTGCATCAGCTTCCTGCTTTCGAGCAGCTTGGCGACGCGCGTGCGCAGCTCGTCCGTGTTGAAAGGCTTGGTCATGTAGGCATCCGCTCCGGCTCCAGTCCTTTGATGCGCTCTTCTTCCGATGCCTTGGCAGAGATGATGATGATTGGCACGTGGTTGATGATGTCGTTGCCGCGTATATGCCGGCAAAGATCCAGGCCGTTCAGTTTCGAGCGCTTTTTGCAAACCTTCCTGACCGTTGGCGGCGTAGTAGATGCTATAGCTGTCTTTGAGTTGGGCACCGATATAGTGCGCCACGTCGTGGTTGTCCTCGACGACGAGGATGCGGCAATCGTCGTTGCTTTCGTTGCTGTTGCTGTCGGTGGTGTGCGGCTCCTCTTCTGCCTTCTCTTCTGCGGGCAGGGCGACAACAGGCTTCTCCTCACCGACATCCTGCTTGACATGGTTGTGGATGGGCAGGCTGATATGGAATGCCGTGCCCTGGCCGGGTGTGCTCTCGACGGTGATGGTACCGTTGAGCGCTTCGATGATCTGCTTGACGAGTGTCAGTCCAATGCCGGTTCCGATGTTTTGGGTGTCGCCTTCAGCTTGGTAAAACAGTTCGAAAACGTGTTTCAGCGTGTCTTTGTCCATGCCTCTGCCGGTGTCGGTGACGTCGAGCAGCAGTGTGTCGTCCTTACGCCACATGGTGATGGCCACGCGGCCATACTCCGGTGTGAACTTGATGGCATTGGCGAGAAGGTTGCTGATCACTTTTGTGATATAGTCAGGCACAAAGTCCATGACCACCGCTTCCTTAGGTATGAACGTGAAGTCTATCTTGCGGCTTTGGGCATAGTCGCGATAGTTCTCCGTGACCATCGTGATGTATGCCGTGATGTTGCCGTTGCGCCAGT
>ONBC01000146.1 GCA_900315955.1 uncultured Prevotella sp. | reverse complement strand
GCCATTCATAAACATTGGGAGGAGAAATACAAATGATCAAGGCTTATCTGGATACTAATGTCCTTGTAGACTACTTCGCTCAAAGGCAGAACTTTTTTGTTGATGCAACTACTATCGTTAGTCTTGCCATCAACAAAAAAATTAAGCTTTATGTGGCAGCCTTATCATTTGCAACTGCAAGCTATCTCATGGAAAAGCACTATCACAATAATAGTGCGGCCATCAAACTTGCTATATCGAGTTTCATCAAATATTGCGATGTCACTGTCGTTGACCGAACCACTATAGAGACTTCAATAGCTTCAGCTTTTGAGGACTTTGAGGACGGCATGCAGAATGCTTGCGCCGTAGAATGTAAAGCAGACTATATTGTTACGAGAAATGTTGATGATTTTGAAGCATCTACTTTAAAAGTTGTCACACCAACAGAATTTCTTAATATTTTAATTTCTCCTCCTTCCATTCAATAAATTCATTTTCTTATATCTACAATTTTCGAAAGTTATGCTTTTATCCACCACACCGACCATTGAAGGTCATTCTATTAGAGAGTACAAGGGCATCGTGACGGGTGAGACCATCATCGGTGCCAACTTCATGAAAGATTTCTTTGCCGGCATCCGCGACATCATCGGCGGACGGTCGGGCAGCTACGAGAAGGTGCTGCGCGAAGCGAAAGACACTGCACTCGACGAGATGCGGCAACGCGCCGCCGACCTCGGTGCCAACGCTGTCGTCGGCATCGACATCGACTACGAGACCGTAGGGCAAAGCGGTTCCATGCTCATGGTGGCAGTGAGCGGAACGGCCGTCGTCATATAAAAGCCATTTCGCAATATGCTATATAAAAGCGCAATATGGAGCAGACGACGAGAAAATAACACACCTTTGTAGCAGAGATAGACTTGAACCCTAAACAATTACAATTATGGAGAATGAAGAGCTTCGCTTCATGATGAACTAAACGATCCTGCGTATGGAGCTTACGGTCCTAATCCTGGCATCGAAGTAAGGGTGTTCAAGAAGGATTATGAGCCAAGTAAGCGCATACTCAAGGAGATAAGTGAGTCTCGTTCTAGGCAACTGCCGTGGTGTCCCAGTTGCGGAAGTGACAAAATCAAAGTCTTGCGAAGCAAAGAGGGCAAAAGATCAACGCTTGCAATCCTTCTTGGTATTGTCTTGATCATTCTTAGCTGCGCAGGGCTAATCCTGCCTAGTTTTGTGGAGGCTCTTGCGTCTCTTCGGCTATATGGTTATATCATATCTCCGTTTGTACTGCTTGGTGGCGTTTTGCTGGTATTACCCAAACAAAACTACAAGTACTACCAATGCACTGAATGTGGCAAGGTGTTTAAAAAATAATAATCGTAAACCCATATGATGATGCGTCGAATCTGTTTGTTACTGCTGGTCTGTCTGCTTCAGTTGAGTGCTTTTGCTCAGGCTGTTGTAGGCACATGGAAAGGCGACTTGAAAGTAGGCCAAGTGAAGCTGTCCTTGATTTTTCATGTAAGCAAGGACACGTGTACACTGGATGTTCCCGCACAATGTGTATTCGGCATACCCGCCTCGCTCAAAGAGCTCACTGACACGTCCCTGACGGTTATCATGTACGGTCTGGAGGCCGGCTATCAAGGAAAAATCAAAGACGGGCAGTTTGTGGGCACGTTCACGCAGAGGGGAATGACCTTCCCCCTCACCCTCACCCGCTTTCAAGAAGTATATAACCGACCACAAGAGCCCAAGGAGCCCTATCCCTACAAGACCGAGGAAGTGACCATCAGCACACCGGACGCCAAGCTTGCCGGAACAATCACCTATCCCGTGGGCTGGAAACAGGGCAAAAAGGTACCATTAGCTGTCTTGGTGACTGGCAGCGGACAGGAAGACCGTAACGAAGAGATCTTTCATCATAAGCCTTTCCTCGTGATTGCAGACTTCTTAGCAAGAAACGGAATCGCAACCCTGCGCTGCGATGACCGTGGCGTGGGAGGCTCAACGGGAGATGTGGCCAACGCCACCACATTTGACTTTGCCAAAGACGCATCTCATGAGTTAGACTATGCACGCAAACGAGGACAATTCTCTAAAGTTGGTATCATCGGTCACAGCGAGGGCGGCAGCATCGGATTTATCCTCGGCGCACAAAAGAAATTGGACTTCCTGGTATCAATGGCCGGCCCCGGCATTCCGATGGACAGCATCCTATATCTCCAGAATGTCAATGTCCTTAAACAGGTTGGCATGCCCACAAACATCACCAAGGAGGAAGTGAGAAAAAAGATCATGGACAGCGACCCTTTCCCATGGATGGTAGCTTTTCTGAACTACGACCCTTCCAACGACATCAAGGCAACAGCCTGTCCCGTCATGGCCATCAATGGCGACAAGGATGTTCAGGTTGATGCAGCCCACAATCTGAAAGCTATCAAGGAGTTGCTGCCGGCTAATAAGTTCTCAATGGTGAAGAGCTATCCCGGCCTGAACCATCTGTTTCAGCACTGTCAGACAGGCCAACCAGCAGAATATATCAACATCGAGGAAACCATCTCCGAGGACGTGCTGGCTGATATGGCTCAATGGCTGAAAGGCTTGTAATATCCTACACACGACACATCATCCACTTCATTTGATGAAAAGAGAAGGATGATGAAAAAGTTCTGTTTTCATCATTGTGACACCCAAATCCGCAAGATCTCAAAGGCTCACAGGCTCGTTTCTAAGCTATTAACTTTGTTACTTCAAAAAAGTGACAAAAACAGCACTGCAACATAATGGCC
>ONBC01000071.1 GCA_900315955.1 uncultured Prevotella sp. | reverse complement strand
ATTATTTTTCAAAAATGTTAGATAATTGATGTATGTCAAGCAGAAAGGGCGATGCGGCTCTCATACGTGGCACGATCTTATCACAGACGTGACACGATCTTATCACGGACGTGGCAGGATCTTATCACATACGTGGAACGATCTTATCACATACGTGGAACGATCTTATCACGGACGTGGCAGGATCGAGCCGTTGGACAAGCGGCTACTCGTGGTGATACTTCTCCCCCTTGAGGATGGTGCAGGCACGGTAGAGCTGTTCTATGAAGATCAGACGTACCATTTGATGGGAGAAGGTCATGCGGGAAAGAGAGACCATGGCCTCAGCCCGTTTGTACACCGCCTCAGAGAATCCGTATGGTCCTCCGATGACAAAGACAAGGTTGCGCCCGGCCGCCTGTCGCTTACCAAGCCATCGGGCGAACTCGATGCTGCGGCGCTCCTCGCCACGCTCGTCAAGGAGGACGAGGCTGTCCTGGGCTTGTACCTGATCTAAGATAAGGCTGCCCTCGCGCTCTTTCTGCTGTTCTTCAGAGAGGGCGCGTGTGTTCTTGATGTCGGGAATGACCTTCACGGTGAACGGCATGTAATGGCCGATGCGCGAGACATAGTCGTCGATGGCCGACTGATAGAGCTTGCCGTCGGTCTTTCCGATGAGGATAAGGGTTGTCTTCATGATATGACATAATATTTATTAGAAACGCAGAAATGCGGGGCGACATCTCACGACGTCTCCCCGCATGAACTTAAACAACCAATAAAAGAAATAGATTGCTTGTTTTTTAGCTACATTATCTGATGAACAGCAGCTCACGATACTTAGGCAGTGTCCAGAGCTCATCAGCTACCACAAGCTCGAGCTTGTCGATCTGGTAGCGGATAGGATGGAACCAGGTCTCGACGGTGTCGTGGTAAGCCACAGCCTTCTCGCGCTCGTCGGCGATCTTGTTGGCCACCTTCCGTGCGTTGACCATATCCTCAACGTCCTTCTCGATGGTAGCTGTACGCTCCGAGATCTGCTCGATGATGTTCATGATACGGTCGGAGAGCTGCTTTCCCTTCTCAGCGCCATAGATGACCATGAGGTTCTGCACGTCTTTCGACAGCATAGACTGATAGTGCGTGGCGACAGGGATGATGTGGTTGAGCGAGAGGTCACCGAGAACACGTGCCTCAATCTGCAGTTTCTTGGTATATGTCTCCCATTTGACCTCGTTACGTGCCTTGAGCTCGTTCTCCTTCATGACACCCGTAGACTCGAACATCTTGATGCTCTCGGGATCGAGGTACCGGTCGAAGATGACGGGTGCCGACTTCTCGGTGTCGAGGCCGCGCTTGGCAGCTTCCTCCACCCACTCGTCGCTGTAGCCGTTGCCATCGAAGTGGATCGGCGCACACGTCTTGATGTCTTCCTTGACAACGGTCAGGATGGCAGCGAACTTGTCCTCACCCTTGGCGATGAGTGCGTCGACACGTGTCTTGAAATTGGTCAGTGCCTCAGCCACGGCGGTGTTCAGCACGATCTGCGCGCTGGCGCAGTTGGCAGAGGAACCCACGGCACGGAACTCGAAGCGGTTACCGGTAAAGGCGAATGGGCTCGTACGGTTACGGTCGGTGTTATCGCGCATGATATCAGGGATCTCCGGGATATCGATCTGCACACCTTCCTTACCCTTGATGACCAGTGCGTCCTTGTCCGACTTCATGATGTGGTCGAGGACATCGGACACAGTCTTGCCAAGGAACGAAGAGATGATGGCTGGTGGTGCCTCGTTGGCTCCTAAACGATGGGCGTTGCCTGCATCCATGATGCTGGCCTTGAGCAGTCCGTTGTGCCTGTAAACACCCATGAGGGTCTCGACGATGAAGACGACGAAGCGGAGGTTGTCTTCCCGTGTCTTGCCTGGTCCATGGAGCAGGATACCCGTGTCGGTAGCCAGCGACCAGTTGTTATGCTTACCCGATCCGTTGATGCCGTCGAAAGGTTTCTCGTGCAGCAGCACCTCGAAGCCGTGCTTGTGAGCCACACGCTTCATGAGCGACATGAGCAGCATGTTGTGGTCCACGGCGAGGTTGGTCTCCTCGAAGATAGGCGCGCACTCAAACTGGTTCGGTGCCACCTCGTTGTGACGAGTCTTGACAGGGATGCCGAGCTCAAGGGCCTGGATCTCCAAGTCTTTCATGAAGGCCTGCACACGCTCAGGGATCGTCCCGAAGTAGTGGTCGTCCATCTGCTGGTTTTTGGCGCTCTCATGACCCATCAGCGTACGGCCGGTGAGAATGAGGTCAGGACGTGCGGCATAGAGATCCTCGTCGACGAGGAAATACTCCTGCTCCCAACCGAGGTTGGAGATGACCTTCTTCACGTCGGGATAGAAATAGTGGCATACATCGGTAGCAGCGACATTCACGGCATGCAGTGCTCGCAGCAACGGAGCCTTGTAGTCGAGCGCCTCGCCCGTATAAGAGATGAAGATGGTAGGGATACAGAGCGTGTCGTCCATGATGAAGACGGGGCTTGTCGGATCCCACGCTGAATAGCCGCGAGCCTCGAAAGTTGAACGAATGCCTCCGGAGGGGAAGCTGGACGCATCCGGCTCCTGCTGAACGAGGAGCTTGCCAGAGAACTCCTCAATCATGCCGCCCTTGCCGTCGTGCTCGATGAAAGAGTCGTGCTTCTCGGCGGTGCCCTCTGTCAGCGGCTGGAACCAGTGTGTGTAGTGTGTCACACCGTTCTCGTCAGCCCACTGCTTCATGCCTTTAGCCACGGCATCAGCGATGGAACGATCCAGTGTGGCACCGTTGTCGATCACGTCGATAAGCTTCTGATAGACATCTGCAGGCAGATACTTGTACATCTTGGCACGGTTGAAAACCTTCTTGCCAAAATACTCTGAGGGACGCTCCACAGGGGCTATCACCTCGACCGGCTTCTTGTGGGAAGCGGTCATTACGGCATCAAATCTCTCGTTGGTCATAAAGTTTTAATTTAAGGCCTTGCTCCGGTCCTTCCCGGGGAGGAAGGCTTTTTCGGAGCTACAGCAAATGTATTTGATTTTATCTATTATTCTTTTTTTTACCTTTTTACCCTTTTACCCTTTTACGGTCTGAGCGTGAATCCGCAAACGAGGTAAGCCTTCTGAGTGGAGGGGTTGGCGGTGATCCCGGCGAAGAGAGGGATGGACCAGCTTCTCGTGACCTGAATGTCCTTTGCCGCGCGCAGCGATACGTTTGTCACTGCAAAACCATTAGCCTTGGCATAGAAAGAAGTGGCATAAGGCACGGCTCCCACAGTCGCTGTCCAGTCGAGGTCAGCAAGCTTGAAAGGCACGGAAGCCTCAACATAAGAACTGTAAGCACGCTTGCCACTCTTGTTCACACCATCGTTGCCGGCGAAGTTGGTGTACCAATTCAATGCCACCGGCCCAAAATCGTAACCGATGTTGCCTTCAAAGACATGACTCGTGGAATGGGCATCATAGTGGAAGTACTTCCCATTGGGGACGTTGAACCAGTAGTCAGTGATACCGATGTGGAATGCGCCGGTCTGATAAGCGGCCGTGAGGTCAAACTCCTTCGTGTCACTGTTGTCAGAGAGCCCTACCGAGCCCCAGGCTGTGAGAGAGAAGCCTTTGTAGGCTACGCCGAGCGTAGGTTGTACTGATACATCTCCGAGATCCTGACCACGCCAGATGTACTGGTTGACAAAGTCAGCGGAGACCGTTCCTTCTACGTTGTCCTGAGCCACTGCTGCAGAGGCAGCGAAGCAAGCAATCAGCAGTGCCAATCCTTTTACCTTTTTCATAGTCTCTCTTTTTGAAGTTATTTATGTTGATAACGCTAAAAGTCAGAATATGGAGCGGACTACAGTCCTTTGAACCTCTCCATGGCTTCCTCTACATCCTCGCGGTTGCCGAAACTCGTGAGGCGGAAGTATCCCTCTCCCGACGGTCCGAAGCCCACCCCCGGTGTGCAGACGAGGCCGCATCCGAAGAGCAGCGTGTCGAAGAACTTCCATGAGTCCATTCCGTTAGGTGTCTTGACCCAGAGGTAAGGCGCGTTCTCACCGCCGTAGACGGCATAGCCGAGCTTGGTGAGCGTCTCGCGCATGATCCGCGCGTTCTCCATATAGTAAGCAATGGTCTCGCGCGTCTGTTTGTGGCCTTCCGGCGAGTAGGTCGCCTCGGCCGCACGCTGGGAGATATACGACGTACCATTGAACTTTGTCGACTGCCGGCGCTCCCACAGCGCATTGAGCTGCACCTCCTTGCCGTCAATGGTCTTGGCAATGACATCCTTCGGGATGACCGTGTAACCGCAGCGCACGCCCGTAAAGCCGGCGGTCTTGGAGTAGGAGTGGAACTCGATGGCACATTTGCGTGCGCCTTTTATCTCATAAATGGAGTGCGGAATCTCCGGATCCTGAATGTAAGCCTGGTAAGCGGCATCATAGAAGATGATGGCCTCGTTGTGCAGGGCAAAGTTGACCCATTTCCTCAGTTCCTCCTTGGTGAGCACTGTTCCCGTGGGGTTGTTCGGGTAGCAGAGGTAGATCATGTCTACACGGTGGTCGGGCAGCGCCGGCGTGAAGTTGTTCTCAGCGGTACAGGGGAGATAGGTGATGTCTGTCCATTTGCCGCCTTCGAACTTTCCAGCCCGTCCGATCATGGCGTTGGAGTCGACATAGACGGGATAGACGGGGTCGGTGAGCGCTACGCTGTTGTCCCATCGCAGTAGCTCCTGGATGTTTGCCGTGTCACTCTTGGCACCGTCGTTGACGAAGACCTCGTCTTTGTCGAGATGGATGCCGCGTGTGAGGAAGTCACCTTTCAGAATAGCCTCGCGGAGGAAGTCGTAACCATGTTCCGGTCCGTAGCCGCGGAAGGTCTCTTTATGTGCCATCTCGTCGGCCGCCTTGTGCATGGCTTCCACCACCGCGGGAGCCAAGGGGCGTGTCACGTCGCCGATGCCCAAACTGATTACGCGCTGCTTGGGATGTGATACCTTGAACGCCTGCACGCGCTTGGCGATGTCAGCGAAGAGGTAGCTGCCTGGCAGCCTGAGGTAATATTCGTTTACTAATGCCATACTTCTATATCTTTTACTATTGGTTGTTCTGTTTTATACGCTGCCGTTTCAGCATTCTTTTTCTCCGTCGAAGACAAACTCTGCGGGTCCTGTCATCCTGACGTGGTTGTCGTCGCCCCACTCAATGTGAAGGGTGCCGCCGTCCATGACGATGTCGCTCCGGCGTCCTGCTCTGCCGGTCTTGGCCGCAGCCACGGCTGTCGCGCATGCGCCGGTGCCGCACGCCCAGGTGATGCCTGAGCCACGCTCCCACACGCGGGTGCGGATGCTTGTCGCAGCGGACGACGCGGGATGGGCGGTTATCTGCGCAAACTCTATATTGCAGCGCTCGGGGAAAGAAGGAGAGAACTCCAACTGTTTGCCAAGACCCGCGACATCAATCTCCTTTATGTCATCCACAAAGTTGACGTAGTGGGGGTTGCCCATAGACACGAACGTGCCGTCTGTGCCCGCAGGTTTCGTGCCGGTGAACTGGGCGGGGACCTCAAAAGCGGGCTCGCCCATGTCGACCGTCACGCTCTTCACGTGGCCGTCTTCGATATGCAGCTTCAGCACCTTCACGCCTGAAAGTGTCTCAAGACGGACGGTGTCGCCCTTGAAGAGGCCACGCTCGTAGACGTACTTGCCGATGCAGCGACTGGCATTGCCGCACATCATCGCCTCCGAACCGTCGGCGTTGAAGATACGCATTGAGAAATCGTTCTCCTTGCTCTTAGGCGCACCGATGAGCACCAGACCGTCGGAGCCTATGCCGAAATGGCGGTCGCTCCACTTGATGGCGGTCGCCTCAGGATCAGGAACACTATATAATAATGTATTTACATATATATAATCGTTTCCGGCACCCTGCATCTTGGTGAACGGGATCTTTTTTATTGTTGTCGTATCTGTCATACAAATAATTCAAATTGATAAGCTCTATTTCTTTATTGTGATCGCTTTGTGTGGTTCACGCTGCAAAGATACAACAAAATGTCAGTACATAGAAATGTTTTCGGCAAAAATTATCAAACTTTTTAATAAAACATATCAATCCGTAATAAAACATAGCTTTAGTGCTTACAGTTTGAGCGCACAACGCTTGTCACGATTACCACTTTGTTACATTATAGAAATATTTAGTAACAAAGTGCATTTAATAGCTATTTATTAATGACAAAATGTCTAACTTTGCAGCATAAAATAAACAATAAGTCAATCAAAGGACTTAGAAAGTGATAAAAGGGATAGTAAACAACACGTAAATAAACCAATTAAAGAGAAAAGCATGAAGAAGATTGAAGCTATCATCCGCAAGACAAAGTTTGAGGAAGTGAAGGAAGCTCTTCTTGCCGCCGACATCGAGTGGTTCTCCTACTACGACGTGCGCGGAGAAGGCAAGATGCGCCAGGAGCGCATCTATCGTGGCGTGATGTATTCCACGAGCAGCATTGAACGCGTGCTGATGAACATTGTGGTACGCGACAAGAACGTTGAGAAGACCGTGGCCGCCATCGAGAAGGCTGCAAAGACCGGAGAGATTGGTGACGGCCGTATCTTCATCATTCCTGTCGAGGATACCATCCGCATCAGGACCGGAGAGCGCGGCGACATCGCACTCTATAATGCGGAGCAGGAAAAATGAGGGAAAGTGAAAAGTGAAAAACGAAGAGTGAAGAATCAAATACTCTAAGTAGAAAGCTGGAGTAAGAGAGATTAATAACACAGTTGGAATCATAAAAGGATAACAAATATGACAGTACAAGATCTAAGCATTTCTGTAGACACCGTATGGATGCTGTTAGCAGCCATGCTTGTCTTCTTCATGCAGCCGGGCTTTGCCTACTGTGAGGCTGGTTTTACACGACGCAAGAACACCGTCAACATATTGTTCAAGAACTTTGTCGATTTCATGATCGGTTCAGTCCTGTTCTGGTTTGTTGGATTCGGATTCATGTTCGGCTCCGATGGTCAGGGGTTCATCGGCATGCCAAACTTCGGCGACCTTAGTTTCTATCACAACGCCGCCGGCCTTCCTACCGAGGGTTTCCTGATGTTTGAGACTGTATTCTGTGCTACGAGTGCCACCATCGTTTCCGGTGCCATGGCAGAGCGCACGAAGTTTAATATGTACTGCGTGTACAGTTTCTTCATCTCTCTGATCATCTATCCTGTTGAAGGTCACTGGACCTGGGGCGGTGGCTGGCTTTGCAACGCCGATCCCGCAAGCTTCATCATGTCTACCTTTGGCACGACGTTCCACGATTTCGCCGGCAGCTGCGTGGTGCACTCCGTCGGTGGCGTGCTCGCTTTCATCGGTGCCATCTTCCTGGGTCCCCGTTTAGGCAAGTACCGCAAGGACGGCACGAGCAACGCCATCCCCGGTCACAGTCTGACCCTCGCCTCTTTGGGTGTGTTCATCCTGTGGTTCGGCTGGTTCGGCTTCAACCCCGGTTCTCAGTTGGCTGCCAGTGGTGAGGTGAACCGCGTCGCTATCTCCCACGTGTTCCTTACCACGAACCTCGCGGCCGTAGCGGGTGGTCTGGCTACCATGTTCTTCACATGGATCAAATATGGCAAGCCTTCTTTCTCACTGACACTGAACGGCATCCTCGCCGGTCTGGTGGGTATCACGGCAGGCTGTGATGCCGTCACGCCTTTAGGTGCCTTCATCATCGGTGCCCTCTGCGGTATCATCCTTCCGTTGGGTGTCTCCTTCATCGACCAGAAACTGCACATCGATGATCCTGTCGGTGCCTCCTCCGTTCACGGCATCTGCGGTATCTTCGGTACCCTTTGTGTTGGTCTGTTCTCTACGAGCACCGGCCTGTTCTATGGCCACGGCTTCGGCTCGCTCGGTGCTCAGGCGCTGGGTATCCTCTGTGTGGACGGCTGGGCTGCCTTGTGCGGCATCATCCTCTTCGGTACGATCAAAAAGTTCTTCGGACTGCGCGTTGACAAGCGCATCGAGGAAGAAGGTCTGGATGTATACGAACATGGTGAGACTTGCTACAACTATTAATTAAGTAGTCTGGAAGTTTAGAAGTTCGGAAGTTTAGAAGTTTAGAAGTCACAGATGCCTAAGCTCCGGTAATGACTGGACTTCGGGACTTCCGCGACTTCTGGACTTCCCAATAAATAACCTTAAGGACAGTGCCGGCATTGGCCCTCTTCTACGGAGGCCTTGTTCGCCGCAAAAACATCTTGAGCGTGCTCATGCAATGCTTCTTCATCACAGCGATGTGCTCCCTCCTGTGGATAGCTTTCGGCTACTCGTGGTCGTTTGGCACAGGCCTTGAAGGGTCACCCTTAGGAGCTGTCATCGGCGGGTTTGACAAGTGTTTCATGCATGGCATCACCATTCACACCGTGAAAGCGGGACCAAACATCCCCGAACTGACGTTCGTGCTCTTCCAGTGTATGTTCGCAGTCATCACGCCCGCCCTGATCATCGGCGCTTTTGCCGAGCGTCTGCGCTTCCCCTCTTTCGTCGTGTTCATCATCCTCTGGAGCATCATCGTCTACTACCCGATGGCTCACTGGGTGTGGGGCGGAGGATTCATGCAGCACTTAGGTGCCATCGACTTTGCCGGTGGTCTCGTGGTGCATATCAATGCAGGTATCGCAGCCCTGGTGATGTGCGTGCTCCTCGGCAGACGAATGGATTATAAACCCGGCAAGCCTATCGGTGCCGCCAACGTTCCCTATGTCTTCATGGGTGCCTCGATGCTGTGGCTCGGATGGTTCGGCTTCAATGCCGGCTCCGGCCTCGCCGCCGACGGGCTCGATGCCAACGCGTTCCTCACCACGCATGTCTGCACCGCTACCGCCGCGCTGGTCTGGATGCTTATCGACTGGCTCTACTCCGGCAAGCCTACCTGTGTGGGTATGTGCACGGGAGCTGTGGGCGGACTGGTCGCCATCACACCGGCAGCGGGGTCAACAGATGTGTTCGGGGCAATGTGCATCGGTGCTGTCACTGCCCTGATCTGCTACTTCATGGTCGCTGTCGTAAAGCGCAAGTTCGGCTATGACGATGCCCTCGACGCTTTCGGTGTCCATGGTATCGGTGGCGTTGTGGGAAGTATCCTCACGGGTGTGTTCTGCGTCAAGAGTATCGGTGGGGTCGATGGTGCACTCTACGGAGGATGGCATCAGCTCCTCATCCAGCTTGTGGCGACAGGGTTCTCCATCGTCTACAGTGCCGTGATGACCTTCGTGCTCTATAAAATCATAGATAAACTCATGGGCATGCGCGTAGACAAACGTGTGGAGGAAGAAGGCCTCGACATCTACGAACATGCTGAGAATGCATACAATTAAGGCCTAACCTATCATATATATATATAACAAGAGAGAGATTATTACGACAGCCCCGTACAACCGAAGAAGTTGTACGGGGCCTTTTCTTGTTAGTGAATATTCTGGACATGACCGGTATCTGAGGAGCTTATTGTTCCTCAGATACTTATAAAAAACATTAATAACAAATTGTGCACTTAGTTGCGGAATTAAGGTATATATTATGTATCTTTGCAGCCACAAATGAGAGAAACGATCATAACAGCAGACTATTTGGAGAGAATATTTCGGGAGCAATATTCTCGGTTCTACTATTATGCCCTTTCCATCGTAAACGATGAGGATACGGTAAAAGACATCATTGAAGATGTCTTTCTTGGTGTCTGGAAGAATCGGCACAACATCGCCCCTTCAAAGCTCACACATTATATTATGGTCAGCATCCATAACAAGTGCTTCAATTCTTCCTCTTCCAACAATATACAGACAACAGATATCAACGATCCTGCCGGGCTGCAGATTCCCTACGAGGATGACAAGGAATGGGAGCGCAAGGAGCAGCGCATTGCGGAGATTGAAAAGATTCTCAAGGAAATGAACCCACGTACACGCTACGTCCTTGAACAGTTCTATTATAAGCACAGATCTTACAAAGACATTGCCGCAGAGTTGGATATTACGACTGACGGGATAAAGAAACAATTGGTAAAGGGTCTCACCATCCTTCGTCGCCACTTTAACACCAATTATCACAAAAGCCACTACCATTTGCTGCTTTTCTTTGTCTTTTAAGTAGAACAATTGTTGACATGAATAACAATACACAAGAAATAGACAACGAGCTCAAGCGGCTGCAGCCTTCAGCAGAGGAGACCGAAGTTCTGCGCCAAGCCTTCCTCAAGGCTGAGCGTCCTTTGCCTGATGTCGATGACGAATGGGCAAAGATTCAGGCTCATTTTGGCATTGAAGAGAAGCACAGACCCCTTTGGAAATACGCAATTCCCCTGTTGGCTGCCGCTGCATGTCTGGCCGCCGTCTTCCTCATGAACGTCTCTCAGCCTACGACGACAAACAAGGACGTTGCGCAAAACACAACCGCCGTCTCCCAGCCCGCTGCAACCGGTAATCAACAGAAAGAGAATACCACGCTTTCAGGGGCAAGCACACAGAGCAGCAATACAACAGACATCACCCCTGTCGTCTGCTCCACTACAAGGGGGGAAGACGCTCAACTCACGCTGCGCGACGGCACACGCGTCTGGTTAAACTCTGAAAGCCAACTGATATATCCTTCAAAGTTTACGGGCAGCGAACGCAAGGTGCGTCTTTCGGGTGAAGCCTACTTCGAGGTGCATCACGATCCTTACCATCCGTTTATTGTTGAAACCAATTACCTGTCTGCCACCGTGCTCGGCACCGAATTCAACGTCAGGGCCTATACCCGCAAGGATGCCAACATCGTATTGGTCAACGGGCGGGTAGCCGTAGGGTCTGCAGGGAGCGACAAGCAGCAGATACTGGTTCCAGGCCAGAAGGCTTCGCTTACTGGCAATGGTTCAGTCAGCATCAGTGAGGTAAACACGTATCCGTATGTCCAGCGCAGGAAAGGCTTCTTCTATTTCGACAACCAGTCGATGCACGACATCATGTCGGAGATAGGACGCTGGTACGGCAAGACGGTAGTCTTTGAGAATGCGCAGGCCTCTAAGCTTCGCCTCCATTTTGTATCGGAACGACATCTGCCACTGAATAATATTGTCGAGAAGCTTAACAGGATGGACAGCATTAATGTCCGGCTGGACAAGAACGAAATCGTCGTCCACTAAGCACCATATCCCCACTTTTCGGCGACCCCACAAGGGTGTAACCTGCAACTTCGTCATTGGATGGCGAAGTTTTTTTTATACTTTTTCCCTAATATCACTACCATTTTCATCTTTTTTGTGTCATATTAGTGTAAGAGTATTATAATAAATAAATGTTTAATCAAAATTCGTTAGATGAAAAGAGAGATTAGCTCTGTTGTCCATCTGCTCGCGCTGTCGCTGTTGCTGTGGCTTCCGTCCTTGGCTTTCGCACAAGGCAAGAAGGTATCGCTCACCTGCAACAACATGGCGTTGACCACCGCTTTGCAGAAAGTAGAGGAGCAGTCGGATTATTACCACATCAACTACAACTCCGGGGACCTGTCGTCATTCCAAGTGACGACCGTCATCCAGAGCCAGCCGGCTCCCGCGGCTGTCAAACTTTTGCTCAAGGGCCTGCCTTTTGTGGCATCGGTCAAAGACAAGACCATCAGCATCAACCGCCAGGGCAGTGGGAAGAAAGGCACGCGGACCATCTCCGGCCGCCTCTTCGACAGCCACGGCGAGCCCCTCATCGGAGCCTCCGTCCGTGAGGTAGGCACCAAGACGGGAACGGTGACCGATGTCAACGGTCACTACGAGCTCCATAACGTCAGCGACGATGCTGTGCTCGAATATACCTACATCGGCATGAAGCCTTACCGCCGTAAAGCCTCCGACAAGCAGACTGACATCATCCTTGAGGACGATGCCAACACGCTCAGCGATGTCGTGGTAACAGGCATGCAGACCATGGACCGCCGCCTCTTCACCGGTGCCTCTACCCAGATCAACGCCGGCGATGCCAAGCTCGACGGCGTGGCCGACATATCCCGCTCCCTCGAAGGCCGTGCCGCCGGTGTGTCGGTGCAGAACGTCAGCGGCACCTTCGGTACGGCTCCTAAGATCCGTGTTCGCGGCGCTACATCCATCTATGGTTCCTCCAAACCATTGTGGGTCGTTGACGGAGTGATTATGGAGGATGTGGCAGATGTCAGTGCAGACGATTTGTCATCAGGAGATGCCGAGACACTTATCTCTTCAGCTATTGCCGGACTGAACGCTGATGACATAGAGTCGTTCCAGATCCTTAAAGATGGCTCAGCAACATCTATCTATGGAGCTCGCGCTATGGCGGGTGTCATTGTTGTAACAACAAAGAAAGGTAAGGAAGGACAGGCACATATCGGTTATTCCGGCGAATTCACTTCCCGACTCATACCAAGCTACAGCCAATTTAATATCCTCAATTCTCAAGATCAGATGTCCATCTATAAGGAAATGAAGGACAAGGGATGGCTGAATATCTCTGATGTGCTTAATGGCTCCGATTATGGCGTTTATGGAAAGATGTATGAGCTTATCAACACCTACCAAGCATCCAGCGGACAATTTGGGCTGGCTAACATAGAAGAGGCACGCAATGCCTATCTGCAGCAGGCAGAATACCGCAACACCAACTGGTTCAAGAAGCTCTTCTCTAACGCCATCTCACAGAATCATTCTGTCAGCCTTAGCGGCGGTACTAAAAAATCCAACTACTATGTTTCTATGAGTGCCATGGTAGATCCGGGATGGTACAAGGATAGCAAACTAAACCGCTACACGCTCAACGCAAATGTGCAACACCACATCCTTGACAATCTTTCGCTCAATCTCACAGGTGCAGGCTCTTACCGCAAACAAAAAGCACCGGGAACATTGAGCCAAGATGTTGATGTAGTAACTGGTAAGGTCAAGCGCGACTTTGATATCAACCCCTACTCCTACGCATTAAACACATCACGTGTTCTCGATCCTTATGCATACTATCACACAAACTATGCTCCATTTAACATTTTACATGAACTGGCCACCAACTATATCGACCTTAACGTTGTAGATACAAAATTCCAGGCTGAGCTTAAATGGACCCCACTCAAGCACGTTGACTTGTCAGCCCTTGGTGCCGTGAAATATGTCACGACATCCCAAGAGCATCGTGTCTTAGACGATTCCAACCAGGCGCAAGCCTACCGTGCAATGCCCAACTCCATTGTCCGCGATGCCAATAAACTTCTCTACACCGATCCTTCCAATCCGCATGCACTGCCTATCTCCGTGTTGCCTGAAGGTGGTATCTACCAGCGTACCGACAACCGCATGTTGAGCTACGATTTCCGTGCTACTGCAGCTTACCGTAACACGTTCGACAAAATACATATTGTTAACCTTTTTGGTGGCTTGGAAACCAATGGCATCAACCGTGAGCGCACATGGTTCAACGGATGGGGTATGCAGTATTCGCAAGGAGAAATCCCCTTCTATACATATCAGTTCTTCAAAAAAAGCATTGAAGAAAATACCACCTATTATAATATGTATAATACACGCTCCCGCACAGCAGCGTTTTTCGCCAATGGTACCTATTCATATAAAGGCCGTTACAACATCAACGGTACAATCCGCTATGAGGGGACAAACAAGCTTGGCAAGAGACGTTCTGCGCGTTGGCTACCCACATGGAATGTTTCCGGATCATGGAATGCAAGCGAAGAAAAATGGTTCCACCCTACTTTCAAGAACTGGCTGACAACCCTTACGCTGAAAGCCAGCTACTCGCTCACAGCCGACAGAGGACCTGCCGACTATACCAACTCTACCGCTATCCTTAATGCATACACGCCCTACCGTCTCTTCTCTTCCGATAAAGAATCAGGCATTCAAATTACGCAACTTGAGAACAGCGAGCTCACCTATGAGAAGAAGCACGAGCTCAACCTTGGCCTCGACGCAGGATTCCTCAACAACCGTATCAATGTCACGTTCGATATCTATTGGCGCAATAACTATGACCTCATAGGACCAGTCAACACGCAGGGTGTTGGTGGAGAAATCATTCGCTTCGCCAACATGGCCTCAATGCGCTCTCACGGTGAAGAGCTTTCCATAAGCACGCATAATATTCGTACACGCAACTTCAACTGGGATACCAATTTCATCTATTCACACACCAAGAACAAGGTTACCGACCTCATGGGAAATGCCCCAGTGATCGACCTCGTTCAAGGTAATGGCTTTGCCAAAAAGGGCTATCCTGTTCGCGCTCTCTTCTCCATTCCTTTCGAAGGCCTCAACGAGTATGGTGAACCAACATTCCTCACTGAGAATGGGAACATCACTGCTTATGACATCAACTTCCAGGAACGTACCAACACGGATTACCTGAAATATGAAGGACCCACGGAGCCCACCTACACGGGCTCGTTGGGAAATATCTTCACGTACAAGAACTTCAAGCTTAACATCTTTGTCACTTACAGCTTTGGCAACGTAGTAAGGCTCGACCCTGTATTCAGTGCTACGTACAACGATTTGAGCTCAATGACGAAAGACTTTAAGAACCGATGGATGACACCGGGGGATGAAACTCATACCAATGTGCCAGCAATATTAAGTTATCGTCAGTATCGTGACAACGCACAGCTTACATATGGGTACAACGCCTACAACTACACGCACGAGCGTATAGCCAAGGGCGACTTTATCCGCATGAAAGAAATAGCACTGAGCTACGATTTCCCGTATGCACTCTTGTCAAAGACAAAGCTCAGCAATCTTTCTCTGAAGTTTCAGGCTACCAACCTATTCCTTATCTATGCTGACAAGAAGCTCAATGGTCAGGATCCAGAGTTTATGAACGCAGGTGGTGTGGCTTCGCCTATGCCCCGTCAATTTACGCTCACACTGAAGTTCGGACTGTAAAAATAAACAATAATGAACAGAAAAAACAAATATATAGTGCTCGGTGCCATTGTTCTTGGTATGTGTGTGTCATCCTGCGACAACTATCTCGACACACTGCCCGATAACCGCATGGAGATTAAGGATGCAGACCAGGTCAGCAAGCTCCTTGTCAGTGCTTACAGCCAGGTCAATCCGGCTTATCTCCTCGAGATGTACAGCGACAATAGCGACGAGATTATCAATACAGGCTGGACCTCCGCAGGGCAGTTCCAGCAGCAAGCTTATGATTGGGACGACATCACCGATGTTTCGGAAGACGAGTCACCCCAGCAGTTGTGGAACAGCTATTATACAGCCACTTCCTCAGCCAATCAAGCCTTACAATACATTGAACAGCACCCAAATGACGAGCTCTCCGCACAAAAAGGTGAGGCTCTGATCTGTCGTGCCTACAACGCCTTCATGCTTGCCAATGTCTTCTGTGTGGCTTACGATGAGGCAACGGCATCCACGGCCCTTGGCCTACCATACCCCACAGAGCCAGAGACAAAAGTAGGCTCTACCTATCAGCGTGGCACCTTGGCTGAGCTGTATAGCAAGATAGACGCAGATCTCCAGGAAGGCATAAAGCTTGTCGGCGACACTTATAACCAACCGAAGTTCCATTTCACAAAAAATGCCGCTTACGCTTTCGCCGCACGGTTCTACCTTTATTATCACAAGTATGACAAGGCCGAAACTTATGCCACAAAAGTATTGGGCAACAATCCTGCTTCCCGACTCCGCGACTGGGCTGCCCTTAGCAAGTTGTCAACCAACGACTTTATCCAGCCACAAGAGTACGTTAAATCTTCCCTTAACTGCAACCTACTACTTCAGGTTGTTTACTCATCATGGGGGGCTATCAATGGTCCTTACCTCTATGGAGACCGGTATGCACACGGAGGCTTGATCTCCAACACGGAGACACTGCAGGCCGATGGTCCCTGGGGCAACAGCTCGCAGATGAACTATACGGTCTGGCACAACTCCTCGCTGTCAAAATACATGCTGCGCAAGCTGTGCTACAGTTTTGAATATACCAATATTCAAACTGGATCAGGATACGCCCACGGTGAGTATTCTGTGTTCAACACCGACGAGACGCTTCTCGTGCGCGCCGAAGCACGTGCTTTGCAGCACAACTATGAAGGTGCCTTGGCCGACATCAACGCAGAGTTGTCGAAGTTCCACTCTACAGCTCAAAAGCTCACGATCGACGACATCCGCAACTTCTATAGTGGCATCGACTACTATACACCCACAGCGCCAACTCCGAAGAAACAGTTCCATACTTCTTTCACCATCGAGGAAGACACTGAAGAGCCAATGCTGCAATGCATTCTTCAGCTCCGCCGGCTCATCACCATGCACGAAGGGCTACGCATGCAGGATGTCAAGCGCTATGGCATCGTCATTTACCGCCGACAAGTTGACGCTTCCCAAAAAGTCTTACAAGTAACTGATGAGTTGCGTCCCAATGATCCGCGTCGTGCCGTTCAACTACCGCAGGATGTCATCAATGCAGGGCTGAAACCTAACCCGAGAACCCTCTAATATAAAACTACAATGAAAAAGATATATTTACTGATGCTTGCAGGCCTGTTCACTCTTGCACTTGGCTCATGCTCTGAGGATGAACTGGATAAAGAAAGCATTTTCCCCACGGTTCCCGTAGCCCGTGATTCATTCGATAAGTGGCTGCTAAAAAACTATACTTGGCCATACAATGTGGAGTTCAACTACAAGTTGACAGATATAGAGACAGACATGAAGTATAACCTTCAGCCTGCCGACTCTGCTAAAGCAGCTAAGCTCGCTATCATTGTCAAGTATCTGTGGTTTGACGCTTATAATGAGGTTTGTGGAACCGATTTCGTTAAAGAGAATGTCCCCCGCACGATCCAGCTCATTGGAACACCGGCATACAACAGTGAAGGCACCATAGTCCTCGGTACAGCTGAAGGCGGACTTAAGGTCACGCTTTATATGGTCAACTCTCTCACCAATGAGGTCCTGCGTGACTATTCTACCATAAACGAGTATTATTTCCACACCATGCACCACGAGTTCACGCATATTCTGACGCAGAAGAAGCCTTATAACACAGCCTTCGATCTTATCTCTGAATCCGACTATATCAGTGGTGATTGGTATCAGCAGACCGACAACTATGCACGGCAACATGGCTTCGTCACCGCCTATGCCATGAGTGAGCCCAATGAGGACTTTGCTGAGATGATGTCGGTCTATGTCACCAGTTCCGATGAGGAGTGGCAGAATATCATAGACGAAGCTGGCAACGGTGCCACAGCCATCAACGATAAGCTTGCTATCCTGCGTAACTACATGCTCGACTCTTGGAACCTTGACATCAATGAGATGCGTGCCGCCATTCAGCATCGGGCACGCGAGCTCGGGCAACTCGATTTACAACACTTAAATTGACTATCCACATGAATAAAATATTATATAGCATACTCATACTTGGCACTGCGCTCTCCATGCAGTCGTGTCTTCACGATGAAGATGAGGTCTTTGACACCTCTGCCGACCAGCGTTTGCAGCAGGCTGTCAGCACCAACCGTGAGGTTCTGGAGTCGGCGCAAAACGGATGGGTGATGCACTACTATACCGGACGAAACTATACCGGTGGCGGCTACTCACTGCTTATGAAGTTCAAGGACGGAAAGGCCCAGATTGCTTCCGACAATACAGGCTCAGAAGTTGCAACGTCAAGTTATACCATAACAAAAGAGCAGGGACCCGTCCTCGCGTTTGATACATACAATACCGTGATGCACAGCTTCTCGGCTGTGAGCATCAGTGATGTAGACGGTGACCAGGGCGATGACGAGTTCATCATCCAGAAAATCTCCCAGGACAAAGACACCATTTGGGTGGAAGGACATAAATGGGGCAATAAAATGGAGATGACACGTCTGCCTGAAGGCACATCGTGGCAAAACTATCTCAACAGCCTCTCAAAGATAAAGGACGACATGTGGTACAGCTACAAGGTCATGAACGGGCAGGACAGCCTTGCCCAAGTCATGCTCAATCCTGATACGCGCCGCATTACAGTAACGAACGGAACCACAACTTATTCTTCCCCTTACTATGTCACACCTACTGGCATTGGCTTCCCGAACCAAGTGATCCTTGGCAAGAATAAGACAAAGAAGCTTACATGGAGTGCCACGGACAGCCTGATGACTGTTGACGGAAGCAGCGAACAACTCCGCTTCTTCGCTCCTGAAGGCTGGCATCCCATCGAATACTATGCTCACAACTGGCGGTTCTATTACAACAACTGGAAGGGCGACCTTAAGCTCTTCTGCAAAAAGATTTCTGGCACGAAGATAGAAGGATCTTTCATATGGACCGACGGCCTGACCTATAAGGTGATCCTTACCTACAATAAAGCATACGGCTCTTTGTCGTGGCTCGTTCAGGACATGGAAGACCCAAGCGGCACCTATGACCACTTGCAGCTCATGGCTATCTATACAGACCCATCAAGCAGATCAGAGTATATCACCTGGGCACCTGGGGTCGGTCTGGAGTGGAAGCTCTCAAACGGCTCTTTCGTCCTCGTCGACAACGGTAAACTTGGTGGTGCCACTGTCAGCGGATTCGTCATCGACGGCGTTGATGCTTCAGGTAACCGTGCCAACGCATATCCCGTACTGATAGAGAATTTCACAGGAGCTTACGCTTATCCTTATTCGGAATAGTAAAACAGTAAGAAATGAAAAACATATATAACATTCTGACGTTGCTTTTTTTGGCTGTTGTGACCTTGTCCTCATGCAGTGACGATAGCGATTCCACCGACATCAACAACCTTATCATCGAGACAGCGGGCACCACGATAGCTGCTGAAGGCGGTCAGGACACAATCCGCACAGCAGCCACATCACTAACAGCTACGGCTGCGGACAGCTGGCTTGCGGTATCTACGCAAAATGGCGCTGTCATCGTAAAAGCCGATGTCAACGAGTCACTGGAGTCGAGGCATACCATCGTGACGCTCAGTGACAACGAAGGCAACAAAGCCAATATCAATGTGACACAGCTCGGACTCGTACTATATGTCAAAGATGCGCCGGAGAATGCAATATTCAATGACGAGGCACGCAACCTGAGCTATGATGCCGTGACAACGTCCGACACGCGGATCGTTTCAACGCCTTCGTGGATGAAAGCCAAGTTTAGTGACGGGAAACTAAAGATTGACATTGCTGCCAACAACGACGGACATATCCGCACTGGATATGTAGTCTACGCCAATAGTGTCAAGCGCGATTCCATTCCGTTCACGCAAGGAGAATTCAAGGATATCGAAGGGTATTACATTCTCAGTGGATATACCGCTGACGGTAACCAGGCGGCCTACCTGGCACAGATTACAACCGGAAAGAATGTACCGGCCGTGATGAATGTAGCCTTCAACGACTCCACCATCTTCAGCATTCCCATACTCTTCAACGAAGACAATCTCACAGCAACCATGTATAATGCGCAGCACATAGGCTCCTATGTACTTGACAACGATAAGACCAATGCAGATACGACTTGTGTGATAGGCAATACATTTATCTCTGCCACAGGCTCGTACAGTTACAACACCGTCATCTCTATGAGTATACCGTTCCAATACTACGACGCATATGGAACCGTAGGTATGTTCAACGACAATGGCTCTTGGCTCAGCTATTCGGTGTATGGCATAGTCTTCCAGCTTTTCACAGCTATGCCTGCCACACAATCGACTTACGTCGAGAATGCCGACCTTGGCATGCTCTTACAGCCCATGCTCATAGAGTACACGCCATCGGCAGCGAAGAAACATCATTCAATAACAACATTGAAACCATCATTATGATCAGAAAATATCTATTTATGTTGCTCGCCTTAGCTGTTATTCTGCCTTTGGCTTCATGCAGCGACAATGAAGATGCAGACGGCACCTATGCCCGCTTCGCCGGTAAGATAGGACCAATTTCAGGAATCGGAGCAACGGTGAATGTCAATGTGGAGTCGAATACGGCCTGGACATTTACCCAATCGGAGGGACGCAGAGGCGTGATCTATCTTTCCACCACCACCCTCACCGACTCTATTGTCTTTGAGCAAAACAAGCTGCAGCTCCCCGGCGCATCTGGCATGATAAAAGGCCTTGACACGGCAGACCCAGGTACTCCCATCATCCTTACCTGTGACAGTTTGCCCGATGCTCAGGAATATCACTGGTACCGTGACACTACACTCTATGCCACGACGACAGTACCACATGTGGAGGTCCTGCTCTCAGGTAAATATTCGGTTGCGGGCTACAACTCCATCGGAGAGGGTGAGAAGAGCCCTGCGAAAGAAGTGGAATATTCGCGCCACTACACCTTCGACAATGTTGAGAAAGCAGAATATATCGGCGGAAGTTATAACCTCGCTTACCAGGTCGTCTTGACGAAGAAAGTCAGCGAGACAACAGAAATAGGCTTCTTCGGCACTTTCTATGAAGAGAAACCTGCCGACCTCAACAACATTACGTTGCCGGCCCGTGACTATCTCTGCATACAGCCTATCGAAAACGACTACAAGGCCCCGGGAACCATTGCGCCCAGCTCTGAATACACCATCGTGCCATGGGGGAATGATCCATTCACAGGCTGCTATTTCTTCATCCGAAAGAATGGTAAGATCGTAGAAGGCTCTCAATATTATCTCACCGACAGCCGAGACAGCAAAATTACCGTTCAACGAAATGGGCACGACTATACCATGAAAAGCACACCGATGCAGGCTTCTTATGCTAAGATCGGTATGAGTGATTGGGGCTCCAAAACAGTATTGTCAATGACGGATGTCGGGGCC
>ONBC01000044.1 GCA_900315955.1 uncultured Prevotella sp. | reverse complement strand
CGCCGATGGTACTGCAATGCAATGCGGGAGAGTAGGCAGCCGCCTCCTTTGAAACGAGAGCCTTGAGGATAGCAATATTCTCAAGGCTCTTTTTCGTGTATTATTCCCAAGGCTATTCCCAAGGCTTTTTTCGTGTTTATTGTTACAATACTTTTCTTGTTTTATATCGAGGAATATTCTTTGTCTCCTTTAGGTTTCCTTCATTATTCACGAGGTTCTTTTTGTTTTACGATAAATTGGCGAAGCTGGATTACGTATTTTTGTGGATCAGTGTAATGCGTGTTGTCCCATTTGTCGATGATTTCGTTTGCTGTATTTAGCTCAGCCTGCTCGTGGTCCTCGTAATAGAAGATTAAGCGTGCAGTAGGCAGCAGAAGATTATTAGACTTCAAACGGGGAAGAAGGCATTCAAGCTCCTGTCTGTTTTTATGTGTCTCCTCACCTAAGGCAAGATGGGCAGCATAGAATGCAAACTGGAAATGCGCTTTGTCGTTGGGCAGAAATGTTTTGCAGTCCTTGAGGGAAGCTATCAGTTGTCTGATCTCATTGATGATGAGACTCCTTCCTCCAGTCATGTCATTTCTCTTTCCTACGAGCAGCGCAAGCGCCTTTCGGGCAAGCAATAATGTGTCTTTCTCTACATTCTGCGACTTCTTGACCTTTATCTCCATAGGCTCCACATACTGCGGCTTGATGCTCACGGCGGCAATGGCGACATCGGGCAATGAGACGACGAGATATTGTCCACGCTTGCCCGGCAACTTCTGAACCACACCCGTTATGCCCTCAAAAGGTCCGTCCATGATTTTCACCTTACTGCCTTTCTCGATGTTAAGCTCTTCCGGCTTATAATAAGTAAGCTTTATGTCCTTGATGTCATTGAGTTTTCGGAAGTTCTCCATGTCTTCGTCGCGAACCTGCACATATTTGCGTGTTCCGTCGCTCATGACATGACTTTTGAGAAAGATATTATTCTTCAGCTTACTACTGTTTCTATACTCAAGTAGTTGTTCTCTGCTTCCTTTCACAAAGACCAGTCCCGAGATAGCCGGAAGTAGTTGGCGTGATTTCCTTCCGTTATATTCGCGCAAGCAAAAGTGCATGGGGATGTAAGTATTAAATCCGTTTGCGGAGAGTTCGTCTTGTACTTCCATCTCTTTACGATAGCTCACTGAGAAGACATACCATCGTTCTACTGTAGCGTCTTTCTGGGATTGTGTCATAGCTTTTTCTGCTTTAATGTTGTACAGGGGCGGTCCTTTGAACCGCCCTGCTGCTTTTTTATTTAAGATAATCGTTCATAGGCTTGCCCACGCAGCTGTTAGGCATCTGGATATGCAGCATGGCGCAGATGGTGGGAGCAATATCGGTGATATGTGTCTGTACTGAGGTCTGTCCGTGTGGCACCTTCCATCCATACATCACAAATGGGATATGGGTGTCATAAGGATTCCATTCGGCATGACTCGTGCCGATGTATTTGTCTGAACCGTCTATATCCTCCCATCCTGCCTTCGGCACGATGAAGATATCACCGCTGCGTCCCTTGTTGTATCCGTTGACGATCATCTCGCGGATCGGCTGCGGCACGGTTGTGGTGAGCACTTTCTCACAGTCGATGGCATAGAGGATACTGTCGTTGGCTAAGAGCTTCTCGCAGACAGCAGCCTTGACCTGGTCCATGCTCTTGCCGACGTTGGCTGCCCCGGCCTCGTTGATGTATATCCATCCGCTGTTCTCTTTCTTGATGACGGGCGCGAAACCGAGCTCCTGTTCGAGTGCGGCCTCTGCCAGTTTGAGCGTGTTCCACAGTTCCAGTCCTCCTGCCATCATGTGTCGCTGCTTGAGGAGGTTATGGTTGTGTGAGGCACCGTGGTCAGCCGAGAGGAACATCAACCATTGTCCTTTGCCGACCTTCTCGTCAAGGGTCTGCATAAACTGTGCGAGCTGACGGTCCAGCTCCATATATACGTCATGGTTCTGTTGTCCGCGTGTGCCATATGTGTGACCTATGGCATCCGTTGAGGAGATACTGATAGTGAGGAGGTCTGTGACAGAGTCTTGTCCGAGCTGCTCGTTGTATAGAGCGGCTTCTGCCATCTGAAAGGTTTTTGTCACCCCGGCGGTGGAGCCCTTAACGTTCGCGCGGGGCTTTGTCCCGATCTTCTTGTTGATAGCTTTTACCCAGTCGGGCAGCTGACTCATATAATAGGTCGAAGTGATGAAATGTCCGGCGGAGGAGTCCCACCAGTAAGCGGCATCAGCACCGTGTCCGGCCGGCATGATGGCCGCACGATCTTTCAGTGAGATGCCGATGACTTTTGCTTTGCAGTCGGTAGCCATCCTGAGCACATCGCCCAATCCGGAGGCAAGCAGGTTGCGAGGTGACATCTTGCCTTCGTCACTGTTGGAGCCTACGGCTTTCACCGTGGCATCTTCACAAGCATAAATCCATTTGTCGTGGAGGTAGAAGTTGTTTGACACAATACCCGTAAAAGCTGGTACGCTGCCTGTATAGATGCTTGAGTGTCCAGCAGCCGTGACAGCAGGCACGTAGTTGATAAAAGTGTTCTCGAAGCTGAAACCTTGGTCAAGGAGACGGCGCAAACCGTCAGTCTGATATTGCTTGTAATAGTAATAGAGGTAGTCCCAGCGCATCTGGTCTACTACCAGACCGACGACGAGTTTCGGTCGTTGGATCTGTGCCGTTACCCCAAGGACAAGAAGGCTCAACACCAAGGTTGATAATGTTTTTTTCATTGTTTAAGTAGATATATGTGTTATATGATTAATCGTTGCCGTAAACGGCAATGCACAGAACGGTGCGTACCGTGGCGCCTGCAGGTAACTGACAAGGCTTCGTTATTATTTGATGTTTATTGTTTGTGATGGCAGGCTTTCTGCATTGTTGCCCTTCCTGACCGCTGTCACAAAATAGGAGCCGGCGGCAGGCAACGTTATCCTGTTGTCATAAATGGCCTGAATAAGTTCTGCTTTCCCTTCGGCGACCTTGTAAACAGCATAGTAGCAATCTCTGACAAGCTGCCAGGAAAGCGTATGCCCGTCTGCATGTAGGCCTTGTGGAACATCCGGTTTCTTTTCTTCGCCTTGTCCGAGATAGGGAGGCAGCGTGGGGCAGGGGAACCGTGCGGCAATGATACGGTTGATGCCTACCGGGTTCTTCATGAGCCAATAGGCACTGTAGAGAGCGGCTCCCGACACGCGCCCGTTTGCTCGGGCCGAGTCGATCTGCGTGCCTAAATCGTCTGGCGTACGGTATACTGTGCTTTTGGCGTTTCGGTCGAAGCGGTAGAGGGCATAACCGATGAGCAGCTTGGTCTTGACTGTCGCGTGCTCAGTGAACCATCTGAGACGCGGCAGAAACCAGCGCTCCGTGCTCCAGTAGAGTTGAGGGATGATGACATCGCACCAGCCGCGTTTCGACCACTGCTCGATGTCAGCATACATCGTGTTGTAGTTGTTCTCGTAGTTGCCTTGCGGTGAGATGGAGAAAACGGCATCGGGGCGCACGGCCTTGATGGTGTCATGCATCGAGGCGATGAGCGAGTCGACCATGGCACGGCGGAAATCGGCGATGGAAGAGAACGCCTTTCCGAAGCGGCGGTATTCGGCTTCGTCCCTCATCTTCTCGCCTTTGACGAGCGCCGGGTAGAAATAATCGTCGAGATGGATGCCGTCGACATCGTATTTCCGCAGCAGGTCAGCAATGATGTTGCAGACGCGCTGGCGAGTCTCCGGCATGGCGGGGTTGTAGACGCGTACCATGCGGTAGTCTTTGACAAGATTCTTGGGAATCTTCGGGTCGAGTTGCGAGAACCGTCCGTTGGGCCGTTGCTTCTGGTCCACGCGGTATGGGTTGATCCATGCATGAAACGACATGCCTCGGCGGTGCGTCTCGTCGATAACCCATTTGAGCACATCATACGTAGGTGCCTTGCCCCTATACCCCGTGACATACTGGCTCCACGGCTCATAAGGCGAGTCGTAGAACGCGTCAGCTTTCGGGCGTACCTGGAAATAGACGGTATTGATATTGAGCTTCTGCAGCGTGTCGAGCATTTGGTCATACCATGCTTTCTGCGCGGCCTCTGTGAAGTGCTCTCGCGGCCAGTCGATGCCACCGATGGTAGCGACCCATACGGCGCGCACCTCCCGTGGGGGCATGGCATACGTCTTCACGGAAGAATCCTTCCGTGCCGTCTCTTTCGGAGGAATATTATTTTCCTTGACGCTCTTCTTGGTGCTAACACATGATGCTGCAAGCACAATGGCAGTAGCGAGCAGGAAATGCTGGATAAGAGATGTATATTTCATTTGCGAGTAATCGGTATCTTTCGGTATGCAAAGGTAACACTTTATCCGCAAACGGCATGTTGCAATAGCATGAAAAATGCAGGGTGCACATCTCTTCATTTCTCAACATCTGTGGCAGTCTGCGTTGTTTGCTATGCGTGGATAATCGATAATGCGCCTAATCCGCTACTGTTTCACCCGTTCCACCTTCATAATGCAAATGAATATACTTACTTTTTAAAAATAGTATTATTGGATAATATGCTGATAATAAGCGTTTTTATTGTTTTATAAGTTTACTTCTACGGTTTACGTTGTGCTACACATCCGCTAAAAGCTTCATAACTTTGTGACTGAAAACAGAACAGAGAGTAATCTCTAAAAACAATCAATTTATCATTATTCTATATGAAAGGAATTATCACCGCATGTGCTGCTCTTGCCGTCTCAGGTATGATGATGGCGCAGCCTAAGCTCACTGCCAACAACATCGACGCAGTGCTCAAAGCCATGACCCTTGAGGAGAAGGCCACCCTCGTGGTCGGTACCGGTATGGCGGGCTTCAGCAACTCCCCCGTTATCGGCTCATCCTCCAGTCTTGTCCCCGGTGCTGCCGGCACCACTGCTTCTATCCCGCGTTTAGGCATTCCCTCCATCGTCCTCTCCGACGGTCCTGCCGGTGTGCGCATCAACCCAGAGCGCAACTACGACCATAATAAGTATTATGCCACCCATTTCCCCATCGGCACAGCGCTGGCCTGTTCTTGGAACACCACCCTTGTCAGTGAGGTCGGCAAGGCCTTCGGTGAGGAGGCCTCAGCTTATGGTGTCGAGGTCATGCTCTCTCCCGGTGTCTGCTTGATGTGCAACCCCCTCTGTGGCCGCAACTTCGAATACTACAGTGAGGACCCTGTCCTCTCCGGCAATATCGCCGCTGCTTATATTAGTGGTATCCAGAGTCAGGGTGTGGGCACCTCCATCAAGCACTTCGCTTTCAACAACCAGGAGACGCAGCGTATGGGCAACGACGCCCGTGTGAGCCAGCGTGCCGCCCGCGAGCTCTATCTGAAGAACTTTGAGATTGCCATCACCAAGGCACAGCCTTGGACGGTGATGTCATCCTATAAACTCGTCAACGGCACGATGACCAGTGAGCGCTATGACCTGCTGACCTCCGTGCTCCGCAACGACTGGGGCTTCAAGGGTCTCGTCATGACCGACTGGTTTGGTGGTATGGATCCCGTTCGCCGTGGTGGCAAGACGGACCGCGCTGCCAACATCCACGCTGGCAACGACCTCCTGGAGCCGGGTCTGGACCAGGACCATGCCGACATCGTCGCTGCCGTGAAGAGCGGCAAGCTGGCAGAGAAAGACCTTGACACCTGCGTGCGTCGTGTCCTTGAGCTTATCGTCAGGACCAAGCGCTTTCAGGGTTATAAGTACGACAACAAGCCCGACCTTGCCGCTCACGCCCAGGTCACACGCCAGGGTGCCGCCGAGGGTAGTGTGCTGCTCAAGAACAATGCCGCCCTGCCTTTTAATAATGTGAAGAATGTCGCCCTCTACGGCTGCGGCAGCTACGACCTCGTGGCTGGTGGCACCGGTTCCGGAAATGTCAACCGCGCCTACACCATCTCCCTCGTCGAGGGTCTGCGCAATGCCGGCTATCATGTCGACGAGGCCCTCATCAACGCCTACACACCGTATATAGATGACTATTATAAGAAGAACCCCAAGCCGGGACCTCTGGACCTCCGTGTCCCCACGCTTCCCTCAGAGAAAGCCGTCACCATCCAGGCTGATGAGGTGAGCCGCAACGACATCGCCGTCATCACCCTCCATCGCATCTCCGGAGAGGGCGCTGACCGCACCATCGCACAGTATAACCTCGAGGACAACGAGAAAGCCCTTATCAAGAATGTCTGTGAAGCCTATCACAAGGCCGGTAAGAAAGTCGTCGTCGTGCTGAACATCGGTGGTGCCATCGAGACAGCCTCGTGGAAGAACGAGCCCGACGCCATCCTCGTGCCCTGGCAGTGCGGTCAGGAGATTGGAAACTCCATCGCTGACCTCCTCAGCGGTAAGTCGACACCTTCTGGCAAACTCTCTATGACATGGCCCGTGAAGGTTGAGGACGCCCCCTCAACGGTCAACTTCCCTGCCAACACCAGTGGCTACGACATCAACGGTTTCTCGAAAGACGCTTCTAAGTTTGCTGACGTCAAGAACATCGGTTATACTGACTACGACGAGGATATCTATGTTGGCTACCGTTACTATGACACCTTCAAGAAGAATGTCTCCTATCCCTTCGGCTACGGTCTGAGCTATACCACCTTCAGCTACAGCGGTGTCAAGGCTGCCGACAACGGCAACAGCGTCACCGTGACCGCTACCATCACCAACACCGGCAACCGCGCCGGCAAGGAAGTCGCCGAGGTCTATGTCACCGCTCCTAAGGGTAAGGTAGAGAAGCCCGCGCAGGAACTCAAGGCCTTTGCTAAGACCCGTGACCTGCAGCCCGGTGAGAGTGAGACGCTGACGATGACCATCGACAAGGTGCAGCTCGCCTCCTTCGTCACCGCACAGAGCGCTTGGGTCGCCGACGCCGGCACCTACACCTTCAAAGTCGGTGCTTCCAGCCGTGACATCAAGGGCACAGCAACCCTGAACCTCAAGGGTCTGAAGAAGAAGGTCAGCAACGCTCTGGCTCCGAAAGTCAAGCTCAATCTCCTCACACAAAAGTAATTTCGCTTCATCATCAATAGCCTTGCTACCCTCGCTCCGTCAGGAGTCCATCAGCTGTAGAGGCGGGCGGGGGGGGGAGGCATCATAAAAACAGCTTTTTATGAAAACCAATCAGTTGTTCTTGCTGGCCTCCAGCATCATGCCTACCACCGCTCTGGCACAGAATGTCACCAAGAAAGACTCCGTGCAGAACACCAAGGAGGTGAAGAACCGCAATGTCTTGCTCAACGCCTCCTGTGCAGACCAGGCCCGCCAGATCAACATCGGTCTGCCTTCCAGCCTGTCAGCTCCTATCTTTGAAGACGGCCTGCCCGTGTCGCACAACACATGGCCCGACATGCCTTATTTCTCATGGCTCCCCGGCAACTCCTACGGCTGGATGGGTGAGGTCAACTTCGCCCTCAATGTCGTCAACCTCTTCAACCAGAGCGGTGCTACGGGCTCTATCGGTGCTGCCGACCTTGTCACCGACACCACACCGTATAAGAACTACCTGATGTCAGGTTCTTATATCCGTCCCTTCGAGGTCTCCCTGTCTACGACAATCAACTTCTAAGTTTTCTATGGTCTGACAGACCTCTCGGCCTGTCGGACCTCTTTAATCTAAAATGACGTTTATGAAAAAGCTATTATTCTCCGTTTTCTCCCTGATGCTCGCCTTAGTGGCTTGGGCCCAGGGACCCCAAGTCAAAGTCGATGGTGGCCTGATAGAAGGTATCGATTCCGCCGGTGTGAAGATCTTCCGTGGCATACCTTTCGCCGCTCCTCCCGTCGGCAACCTGCGCTGGAAAGCTCCGCAGCCCGTCGTGGCCTGGCAGGGTGTGCGCTCGGCGAAAGCCTTCGGCAACGACCCCATACAGTATAACGCCTTTGGCGACATGGTCTTCGAAGGTCCCAAGCAGAGTGAGGACTGCCTCTACCTCAATGTCTGGACGCCGACGCAGAACTATGGTGAGAAGCTCCCTGTGCTCATCTATTTCAACGGTGGCGGCCTCGTCTCCGGCTCCGGCTCCGAAGCCCGCTATCAGGGCTTGCGTCTGGCCCGCCGCGGCATCATCGTCGTCACGGCCAACTACCGTGAGGGCATCTTCGGCTTCTTCTCACACCCGCAGCTCACCAAGGAAGGGGGCTGTAATGGCAACCAGGGCTGGCTCGACCAGGCTGCAGCCATTAAATGGGTGAAGACCAACATCGCCGCCTTTGGTGGCGACCCTGACAAGATTACCATCAACGGAGAGTCGGCAGGCTCACAGTCGTCCTGTGCCCAGACCGTCTCCCCGTTGTCCAAGAACCTCATCGCAGGATATATGTGCTCCAGCGGCTCCATCGTCTCCAACGCCAAGCCCATCACGCTGAAGGAGTCGGAGAAGATTGGTGAGGAGTGGGCCAAGAAGAACGGCTTTAAGAAACTCGCCGACCTGCGTAAGGTCCCCACAGAGCAGATTCTGAAGATGGAGACGCCGGCCTTTGGTGAGGGCACGAAATGTATCGACGGTATCTTCCTCACCGGGGAACCCGACAAGACCATCGCCGAGGGCCGTCAGGCTCAGGTCCCCTGTCTCTTAGGCAACAATAATGCCGAGCTCCCCGTGGCGTTTTTAGCCGGTGGCAAGGCGCCGACCATCGAGAATATCTCGCCCGCCGTAGCCGGATATTTCGGCACCGGTGCTAAGACCATTCTCGACCTTTACAACATCCACAGCGACGCTGACATCAGCGGTCTCCCCGGCTACCAGCTCGGTGGTGATATGTTCATCGTCTACGCTACGTGGAAGTGGGCCGACGTGGTGCGTCAGACCAGCACCAAGCCTGTCTACCGTTATGTCTACTGCCATCCTCGTCCTGCCATGCAGCTCAAGGGCAAGGCTCCCGGTCTGGCAGGCGGCACCGTTGATGCCGATCCCGGCGCTCCCAAGGCTCCGGCCGCTCCCGGTGCCATGCACGCCAACGACATCGAGTATGCCATGGGCAACCTCTCTACCAACCCCGCCTTCCCGTGGGGTGCTGACGACTATGCCGTCTCGGAGATCTTCCAGCAGATGTATGTCAACTTCGTGAAGTATGGCAATCCCAACGGCCTTGGTCTGCCGAAGTGGGACACCTATAACAACAACGGTGACGTGCCACCGGTGATGCTCATTGACCTCAACGCTCATCAGGTCAAGGATGCTGCCACCACCGCCCGTTATCATAAGATCGACGCCTTTATCCAGGCCAAGATGCAGAAGAAATAATCCCATCGTAGGGGCGGGGGTTATCCCCGCCTTAACCCCTTACCATTATGAAAAAACTGCTTCTCTCCCTTTTCCTCCTCTGTACCCTTCTCCCTTTGTCGGCAGCACCTTGTGACGGTGGCCAGCCGCGACAAAACAAGGTAAAGGTCGTCATCGACAATGACTTCTGTGGCGATCCCGACGGCCTCTTCCAACTGGTGCATCAGGTGCTGTGCAAGACCTGTGATATCCGCGGCATCGTCGGCGGTCATCTCACCGGCAAGGGCAACGCCGGCTTCACCTCCCGTACCGACCAGGCTACGGAGTCGTGTGAGAAAGCCAACGCCCTCCTCGACCTTATGGGCATGAAGGGAAAGATTAAGGTCGTCGCCGGCTCTGAACAGCCCTTGACATCCACGACGACACCCATCGCCAGCGAAGGCGCACGTCTCATCGTCGACGAGGCGCGCCAGTGTACCAAGGAGAAGCCCCTCTTCGTCCTCTGCGGAGCCTCGCTGACCAATGTTGCATGCGCTCATCTCCTCGACCCGTCTATTGATGACAAGGTCATCGTGGTTTGGATTGGCGGGCAGGAGTATGAGGGTATCAACGGCTATCCTCCTCCCGGATACTCCAAGGTAGAGTATAACCTCAACCTCAGCATCGCTGCCGGCCAGGTTGTCTTCAACAAGAGCCGGATGCGTATCTGGCAGGTTCCGCGTGATGTATACCGTCAGTGCCAGTATGGTCTCGACGAGATAAAAGTCAAGATAGCCCCTTACGGTAAGGTAGGCAAGTACCTCTACGACGCACTGATGAACACCGTTACCATGTGCGAGAAGTATGGTATTGCCATGGGCGAGACCTACATCCTCGGTGACAGTCCCCTCGTCCTCCTCTCCGCCCTGCAGACAGGCTTCGAGCAAGATCCTGCTTCCTCCTATTATAAATATGTGCCTGCGCCGACCATCAACGACGACGGCAGCTATGGCTTGAATCACGACGGTCGTCTCATCCGTGTCTACTATCGCCTCGACTCCCGTCTGATGTTCGGCGACTTCGAGGCCAAGATGCAGCTGCTGGGCAAGGCAAAATAGCATTGGATGGTATCCCCGAAAACCATTACGTCATATCTTTTCAAGACCAAATACTATGCGAAGAACCAAATATTTCATCTTCCTGTTCTTAGGCCTCTTGGGCAGCGTTGCTGCCCCGGCCCAGAACTGCATTCCCGGCTACACCATCTGCTCTTCCACCGCCAAGACGACGGCGCAGACCCTCTATGGCCGTGTCGCCGGATATATTGAGAACGGTATCTATACCTATAAAGGCATTCCCTATGCTGAGGCAGCCCGCTATGAGGAGCCTCACGCTCCGAAGGCATGGCAGGGTATCCGCTCATCCCGCAGCTACGGTCCTTGCTGTCCGCAGGAGTTCCGCAGCACGTGGCTTATGGATAATGCCGCTTATTCCTCCCGCTGGGATGACGGCTATCCCGGTGAGGACTGCCAGCGGGTCAATATCTGGACTCCGGGCCTTGACGGCAAGAAGCGTCCCGTGATGGTATGGATCCATGGTGGCGGTTTCTCTACAGGCTCCGGTCAGGAGCAGCCTGCCTACGACGGCAACTCCTTGGCCAAGAAAGGCGATGTCGTCGTGGTGTCCCTCAACCACCGGCTCAATGTCTTGGGATTCCTCAACCTCTCCTCCTTTGGACCGCGGTATCAGCATAGTGCCAACCTCGGCATCCTCGACATCATCGAGGCGCTGAAATGGGTGAAGAACAATATTGCCAACTTTGGTGGCGATCCGGATAATATTACGATTTTCGGTCAGTCGGGTGGTGGCCGCAAGGTCTCCACGCTCTGCTGCACGCCACGTGCCCAGGGGCTCTTTGAGAAGGCCATCGTACAGAGTGGGTCCGGTGCTACCTTTATGATGGACAAGTACTCCAAGCAGATTGGTGATCTCACGGTGAAGTATCTCGGTCTCGATGCCTCTACTGTCGACAGCATCAAGACGGTTCCCTACGACCGTCTCTTGGCAGCGGGCAACAAGGCGTGTGCCGAGGTGAAGAAGTTGGCCGATGCTGCCGGTGAGGGTTCTCTGGCCAGTATCTGGGGCTGGATGCCGACAAAAGATGGAGATATCCTCCCTGAGGATGCCTTTGCCAATGGCAGTGAGAAGGTCACCGCTGACGTGCCGATGATCGTGGGCACCACACTGAATGAGTTTGCCGGTTTTGCCGCCTTGATGAATCCCAACTACTTCCAGCAGAGCCAGTCCGACATCGACGCCACGCTGAAGAAGATGTATGGTGAGAAGGCGGAGGAATACAAACAGGCGTTCCACGAGGCTTATCCCCAGGCCAGCTATCTCCTCATGCCCCTCATCGACTTCAAGTACCGCCCGCAGGCGCTGGCCCAGGCAGAGACAAAGGCCGCCGACAAGGGCGGGAAGGTGTGGAACTATCTCTTCGCCTATCAGAGCACAGCCCTTGACGGAGCCCTTACAGCTACACATTGCGCTGAGATACCCTATGTCTTCCATAATGTGGCGCGTGCCGCCTCAGCCACCGATATGACACCAGAGGCCGTGAAGCTCGGTGAGATACTCAGTTCGGCATGGATCAACTTCGCACGCACGGACAACCCCAACGGTGCAGATGTTCCCGAGTGGCCGGAGTATACCACGAAGAAGAAGGCAACGATGATTTTCGACACCAACTGCCAGGTGAAATACGATTTCGACGCTCATCTGCGCAACGTCGTATTAGGAAAGAAATAGATATTATCAAAAACAAAACTATATGAAAGCAACTACATTATCCCTTGCTGCCGGCGCTTTATTGCTCCTTGCCGGATGCCAGCAAGGCACGAAGTTTGAAGATGTGAAGATGGGGCAGTATAACCTTCTCAAGCAGAAGGGTGGTCCCACCTTAGGCTACAGTCCCACATCGGGCGTGAGGCTCCTTGAGAAAGACGGTTATAAGTTCAAGGACCTCAACCGCAATGGCAAGCTCGACAAATACGAGGACTGGCGTCTGTCCTTCCAGGAGCGTGCCGCGGACCTTGCCGCACAGCTCAGCGACGCCGAGATCGCTGGGTTGATGCTCTATTCAGCCCATCAGCAGCTCCCAGCTCCCGCCCAGGGCTACGGTGCCTCCACCTACAACGGCAAGCCCTTTGCCGAGAGTGGTGCCAAGGCCAGCGACCTGAGCGACGTACAGAAGACGTTCCTCAAGGACGACAACCTCCGTGCCGTCCTCGTCACCAAAGTTCCCAACGCCCAAGTTGCCGCTGTGTGGAGCAACAACCTGCAGGCTTACTGTGAGGGCTTCGGCCACGGCATCCCCGCCAACAACTCCTCCGACCCGCGTCATGAGACCTCTGCCAATGCCGAGTACAACTACGGAGCCGGTGGTGACATCTCGCAGTGGCCCACGGCCTTAGGTCTTGCCGCCACCTTCTCGCCGGAACTCGTCAAGGAGTTTGGCCAGATTGCCGCCAAGGAATACCGTGCCTTGGGTATCACCACGGCGCTGTCTCCACAGGTCGACATCGCCATGGAGCCACGGTGGACACGCTTCACCGGTACCTTCGGTGAGGACCCCAAGATCGTCGCTGACCTTGGCAGAGCCTATATCGACGGCTTCCAGACCTCGACAGGCGATGCGGAGATCAAAGACGGATGGGGTTACAACTCCGTCGTGGCCATGGCCAAGCACTGGCCTGGTGGCGGCACCCTCGAGGGCGGCCGCGACAGCCACTATAACTACGGCAAATATGCCGTCTATCCTAACAAGGGCTTCAACCAGGAGATGGAGGGCTTCACCAAGGGTGCCTTCCACCTCGACGGCCCTACGAAGAATGCCGGGTCGGTGATGACCTTCTACAACGTCTCCTACGGCATCGACCCCTCGGGGAAGAATGTCGGCGAGAGCTTCTCACACTATATCGTCACCGACCTGCTGCGTGACAAATACAAGTTCGACGGCATCGTCTGCACCGACTGGATGGTGACCGCCGACAACAAAGCCATCGATTCCTTCGACGGTAAGTGCTGGGGTGTGGAGAACCTCACTGTGCCGCAGCGCCATTACGAGATTCTCAAGGCCGGTGTCGACCAGTTCGGTGGCAACAACGACAAGGGTCCTGTCCTCGACGCTTTCCAGATGGGGTATAAGGAGTTTGGCGAGAAAGCCTGGAAGACACGCATCCACGACTCCGCCCGCCGTCGACTTCTTCGGCAACGCTACGAAAGACTATTGGGACTATCCCGTCAACCTTGACGTGGTGAAGAAATACTATACCGTCGTCAACGACCCTGCCGAGGCCGACTTCGCCCTCTGCTTCATCCAGGGTCCGATGAGTGGTAGCGGTTATGATGCTGCCGACGTGAAGAAAGGCGGCAACGGATACATGCCTATCAGCCTGCAGTATAACGACTACACAGCCACCGATGCCCGTGTCACGAGTATCGCCGGCGGCGACCCCAAGGAGCCCTTCACCAACCGGTCCTATAAAGGCAAGACCGTGAAGACGGCTAATAAAGATGATATGACCCTCGTCATCAACACCAAGAAGCAGATGGGCAGCAAACCCGTCATCGTGGCCCTGACCCTTTCGCGTCCCGCCATCCTCGCCGAGTTTGAGCCTTATGCCGATGCCATCCTCGTGGGCTTTGGCACCAGCAACCAGCCCTTCCTCGACCTTGTCAGCGGCAAGTACGAGCCCTCTGGTCTCCTGCCCTGCCAGCTGCCGAAGGATATGAAGACCGTGGAGACCCAGAGCGAGGACAAACCCCGCGACATGATACCTCTAACCGACTCCGACGGTAACAAGTACGACTTCGCCTTCGGACTGAAATGGGGCGGTGTCATCAGCGACAGCAGGGTGAAAGCATATAAATAGCCTTGCCGGAACTTTGGAAAGATGAGCCACGAAGAGGGTGTGTAGAATGAAAAGAAAGCCGAAAGGAGAAGTAATCTGAGATAAACATTTGTGCGCAACGATATTATTCATATCTTTGCGCATGAGATTTAGTACGAGAACTTATGAGAACCAATCTTAGTCGGAAAATTTTCCTTGAAACGGCTATCCTCCTTATGGTCTCTCCCCTCTCATCGTTTGCCGTGAGCCATGAGCTTCGGTCGCTCCTCGACAGCCTCGATGAGGCCGTGGCACGCCGTCAGGTGGTCCTTGCCAAGAAGCAGCAGGTCATCGACGACCTCAAGCGTGGTATCACCGACCTGCCCAACGACGGGGCGCTGGTGGCGAAATACGAGCAGATCTTCCAGGAATACCTCCACTTTAATGGTGACTCGGCATTGGCCTATGCCCGCAAGAGCGTTGACGCTGCCGAGCACACCGGTCAGCAAGACCTCATCTTCACGGCGAAATGCTGTCTGCTCAGAGCCTATACCCGGCAGGGGATGATGGGAAAAGGCTATGAGGTCATCAACAGTATCGGAGATATCAGCACCATCCCCGCTGTCTATCGCAGCCGTTATGCCGACCACCTCCTCGACTTCTATCTGAGGGTGAACCTGCGGAATGAGGTGATAGTCCCCAACAGGGATGCCACCATGGGATGGAACTCCTATTCACAATATCTTGTGAAGGACTCTCCGGAATACATCTTCTATCAGACCGTGTGTACACAGAAAGGGAATATTCGGCTCTTAGAGGAGATGGTGGGCAAGATCAGCAAGCCTTCCTTCATTGCCGCCAACCTCTATTATGCTATCTCCTTCTGCTATAAAAGCAAAGGTGATAAAGAGGGATTCTATAAGAACCTCATCCTCTCGGCTATCAACGATATGCAGTTGGGGAATACCGAGGTGTCATCGCTGCTCACACTCTTAGAGACTCCACTCTTGGAATGCGACCTGAAGCGTTCGTCGAACTATATCCAGGTCTGCTCCGATAATGTCATGCGCTACCATGACATGCAGCGTGCCCTGTCAGTGGTAAATACCCAGAACCGGATCAACGGAGAGCTGAACAAAGCGCGGATGCGACAGATGACGGTGATCGTCGTCATCGCCCTCTTCTTCTTCGTCGCCCTCGTGGTGAGTATCGTCCTGGCACGCCTCGCCACAGCCCGCGGCAGGAAGGTGAAACGCTCCCTCGACGCCCTGCGTGTCATGCACACCAAGCAGGGAGAACTCATGAGCCAGCAGGAGCAGATGACGGAAGATCTCAGAGCTGCCAACGCCAGACTCGCTGACCGTTTCGCCGCCTACCGTAAGGACTTCGCCAATGTCTACCACCTCGTCTCGACGTATATCACCCATGAGAAGAGTGAGCATGTGGAGCTCTACAACCTCCTCAAGTCCAACAACGTGCGCAAGGTCATCCGCCTCCTCGACTCCAATACCGTCATCGACGGACAGCTGAAGCACTTCTATACCCACTTCGACCATGCCTTTCTGGCGATGTATCCCGACTTCATCCAGCGTATGAACAGTCTCCTGCGTCCGGAGTGTCGCTGCGATGAGACGCAGACGGAGCTCTCCACACCACTGCGTATCTATGCTCTCCTCGTTCTGGGCGTCACCGACAGTGTGGGTATCGCCGACTTCCTCCACCTCTCCTCACAGACCGTTTACAACTACCGGTTGAAGATGCGGCGCTGTGCCTTGAACGACGAGAAGAAGTTCGATGAGGATGTGCTGAGAAAGTTCCATTGCGGAAGTCCTGAAGCCCCTCGCTCCAAAGCGTAGCTGACCTCGTCGCTTCTCTGTTGGGCCATGCTTTCAATGTTACCCACCTTCGGGCATGTCACCGATGTTGCCGGCGACGAGGATGGTGCAGGCTCTTCCGCCGCCTCCGTAGGTATACACTATGGCGGCATGCCCAGCAAAGCTATTCCTCGTAATATAAGTATTTGTCATTTGAGAAGCATCAGTCTTTTTCACTCTGCAAAGGTAACACTTTATCTGCAAACAATGTGTTGCAATGATATGAAATATGTCTTCATAACTGAAGGTTTAAGTCTGTGCTCCGGGTGTCATGCTTCGGTTAGGCAGGAAAAGTTACGCCGACCTATACAAGTAGCGGCATCGCAAGCTTGTCAGGGTCGGCGTCAATGTCAATAATCTTATGTCTTCTCTTGAAGGCCGTTCGAGAGCATCACAGATCGTCTTTCATCTCCCATCCTGTCATTGTGGCTACAACCGGAATGAGCGTAGCAGCGATCTTCTGGTGCCCGCGCCAGTTGGGGTGCGAGTCGGAACCGATGTCGTGGCCGCTGACAACGATGTGGGGCATGGGCTCAGAGATGCGTACACCTTTCATGTCGGCGATCTGTCCGCGCAGCTCCTTCAAGGCTGCCAACAGGAAGATGTTGGCGGAATGTGGAGTGACGCAAAGTACGGGTACGTCACCATAATGGCTTCTCACCGTCTTGATCATCCGCACATAGTTGCTTACGTAGTTGTCTGGTGCTCCATTGACAGAGAAATCGTTAGTGCCGAGGTTGATGATGACCAGGTCGGGGCGGTATTGCTTGAAGTCGTAGGCAATGGAGTCGTGATCGTCGAAAAGCAACGGGTAGCGCAGCGTCATGGTTTTCATCGTCTTTCCGGCATAGTTGCGGGCCATGCCCATTCCCGAATGCGCCACGATCACACAGTCGGCATCGAAATAGCGTGCTATGGCGCATTCGTAGGCTTTGTAGCAGTTCTCAGTCTTCAGTTCGAAGTGGCTTTTCTCGGTTCCCTCAGCGCCATAGCCACACGAATAGCTGTCTCCGATGACCTCAATCAGTCGTTCTTTCGGTTTGACGGCTTTGAAATTTCCTTTCCCTTTCGCCGTGAACGAATAGATCGTCGTGCGTCCGAACTCGCCTTCCGTCACTTTCTGTAGGCGGAGGCAGTGGTTGCCATTGGAGAGTCCCTTGGCAAGCACGACATCGTGTGGTTCCTTGCCGGAGAAGTGGATCTTTCCGAGCGGTTTGCCGTCAATGAATACCAGATTATAGCTCTCTCCCTCTTCAGCGATGCGAACCGTGATGGCGGAGCCGTAGAAGATGGTCTGAACATAAGTTCCTACCCAGTCGTAGCGTACGGCCCCGTCGTCCATGCGCTGTACGCGTCCGGTGAAACTGATGTTAGGGTCGTTGGCTTTCACGGTTTTGTCTGCGAAGGCCGTCGTGATGCCCATGGTTAAGAAAAGCATTAGAATTGTAAGTTTTCTCATGATAATTAGAGGCTTTAATTTGTTTTTATAAAATTTGGTACAAAGGTACGATTAATTTTCTTTTCTAATATAAGTACAAAGAACTTTCTTTCGATTTTCAAGAACAGAGAAGTAGAGATAATGGTAATCGATGTGAAGCCGAATTCTGCTTAAGCATACGGCTGGCGATAGATATTAATCATTAAAATAGCTATTAGATTATTAATCTTTCTCTTTCACTGTACTGTTTGGCACTAATTTTGTACTTTTGCATGTAATACAAGGATAAAGCGCACATATTAATATATATAATGGAAAAGAAAGAAACTCCCGTCCTGTTGCTCACGGGTTACTTAGGCAGTGGCAAGACCACGCTACTGAATCGCATACTGAAGAATGAGAAAGGTATCAAGTTTGCCGTCATCGTCAACGATATCGGTGAGGTGAACATCGATGCCTCACTGATCCAGAACGGTGGTGTCGTCGGTCAGGGCGACGACTCCCTCGTGGCGCTGCAGAACGGATGTATCTGCTGCACACTGAAGATGGACCTCGTGCAGCAGCTCAACGACATCATCAACCAGAAGAAGTTCGACTATATCGTCATCGAAGCCTCGGGTATCTGCGAGCCGGCACCTATCGCCCAGACCATCTCGACCTATCCGCGGATGATCCCGGAGAAGATCATGAAGAACGGTGTGGCCCGCCTCGATGCCATTGTCACGGTCGTCGATGCCCTACGCATGCGCGACGAGTTCGGGCTCGGCGATGCCCTGCAGAAACCCGACATGGGCGAGGACGACCTCGAGAGTCTGGTCATCCAGCAGATAGAGTTCTGCAACATCATCCTCCTGAACAAAGCTTCGATGATCTCACCCGACGACCTCAAGCACCTCAAGGCGGTCATCAAAGCCATCCAGCCCAAGGCCGAGATCTACGAGTGCAACTACGGTGACGTAGAGCTCGATAAGATCCTTAACACCCATCTGTTCAACTTCGACAAGGTCGCTACGTCCGCCCGTTGGATCGAGGCCATGGAGGACGATGACGATGAGCTGGAGAACGAGGAGAGCGGCGAGGCCTTGGAGTATGGCATCCAGACCTTCGTATGGAAACGGCGCAAACCGATGATTTTGGGCGACTTCGATGAGTTTGTCTCCACGAAGTGGCCTAAGGGCGTGGTGCGCGCCAAGGGAATGTGCTATTTCGACGACGAAAAAGAGACTTGTTATCTCTTTGAACAGTCGGGCAAGCAGTTCAACATCACCAATGCCGGTCAGTGGTATGCCACGATGCCCGCCGAGGAGCTCAAGGACTTCTTAGAGAAGAACCCCGACGTGAAGAAAGACTGGGATCCGGAGGTCGGCGACCGCATGCAGAAGATCGTCTTCATCGGTCAGCATCTCGACCGCAAGGCCATCGAGGCAGCGCTCGACAAGTGTCTGGCAGAGTAGAAATATAATCTTTTATTGGTGTCCGCTAAAACCTGAACAGTGTGACCAAAATTAAGGCTGAATTCCTCGCTTGGAATCCAGCCTTTTTGTGTTACTTTTGTATTTGTA
>ONBC01000112.1 GCA_900315955.1 uncultured Prevotella sp. | reverse complement strand
CTTCCAGACTTCTTACTCAAGATACGTGTATCCGTAGAGTCCGGAACGGTACGTGGAGAGGAACTCCTTACCCTCATCCATGGAGAGCTTGCCTTCCTTCACGCCCTTTGTGACCCATTGCTCCAACTGGCGCACGAGCTTCTTCGGATTGTACTGTACATATTCAAGTACCTCCTCCACCGTCTCGCCGTCGATGATCTGGTCGATATGGTAGGAGCCGTCTTTCACCGTGATGTGAGCCGCCGTCGTATCGCCGAAGAGATTGTGCATGTCACCGAGGATCTCCTGGTAAGCACCCACGAGGAACGCCCCGATATAGTAAGGCTCTCCTTTACGGAGTGGATGCACGGGGAGCACACTGCTCTGCGAACCATTGACTGCGAAGTTGGCCACCTTGCCATCCGAGTCGCACGTGATATCCTGCAGCGTGCAGTTACGTGTCGGCTGCTCGTCGAGACGTTCTATCGGCATGATGGGGAAGAGCTGGTCGATACCCCAACAGTCGGGAAGCGACTGGAAGAGGGAGAAGTTGCTGAAATACTTGTCGGCGAGAAGCGTGTCGAGGCCACGAAGCTCATCGGGCACATGCTTCATGCGCTTCGCCATAGAGTCGATCTCATGACACACGCTCCAATACATGGCCTCAACCTCCGCACGTGTCTTGAGGTCTACCATGCCGTGAGCGAACATGTCAAGACAGTCCTCACGTATCTGGTCAGCATCGTGCCAGTCCTCCAGCATCGACTTCGGACTGATGTTGCACCATATATCATAGAGGTCGCGCACAAGCTGATGGTCGGTGGGCTTAGCCTCAAACTCCTCCGGCATCTCCGGAAGGGAGGCCACACCGAGGACATCCAGGATGAGCACGGAATGGTGAGCAGCTAACGAGCGACCACTTTCCGTGATGATATTCGGATGAGGGATCTGGTTCTTATTGGCAATATCCACGAAAGCATACACGCAGTCGTTGATATACTCCTGGATAGAGTAGTTGACGGAGCTCTCCGAGTTGCTGGAGCGCGTGCCGTCATAGTCGACACCGAGGCCGCCTCCGCAGTCCACATATTCTATATTATATCCCATTTTCCTGAGGTTGGCATAATACTGTCCGGCCTCGGTCAGGGCGTTCTGTATACGGCGGATCTTCGTGATCTGTGAACCGATATGGAAGTGGATGAGCTTCACGCCGTCGTGCAGTCCATAGTCGTCGAGCTTGCGCAGTGCCTCAAGGAGCTCTGAAGGCGTGAGGCCGAACTTCGACGCGTCACCACCGCTCTCCGCCCACTTGCCGGAGCCCGACGAGGCGAGTTTGATACGGATACCGATATTCGGCATGACCTTCAGGCGCTTGGCGGTCTTGGCGATGACATCGATCTCGTTGAGCTTCTCCACAACGATGAAGATATGTTTGCCAAGCTTCTGCGCCAGGATGGCGAGCTCGATATAGCTCTCATCCTTATAGCCATTGCAGATGATGAGCGAGTCGCTCTTGCACTGCTGCGCGATCACGGCATGGAGCTCTGGCTTGGAGCCGGCCTCAAGACCGAGGTTGAACTTGCGGCCGTGCGAAGTGATCTCATCGACCACGGGCTGCATCTGGTTCACCTTGATAGGATAGATCACATAGCTCTTGCCTTTGAAGTCATACTCTTTCTTGGCTTTCTCATAGCACGATGCCATCTTCTCGATACGGTTATCGAGAATGTCGGGGAAGCGCAGGAGCACAGGAGGCGTGACATCACGCAGCGCAAGGTCGTCCATCAATTCGCGCAGGTCGATCTTGACATCGTCCTTCACGGGAGACACGTAGACATGTCCCTTCTCATTGATGCCAAAGTAAGAGGTACCCCACCCCTTGATGTTGTAGAGCTCCTCAGAGTCTTCTATAGTCCACTTTTTCATTATATTCCTAACTCCTTACGTATTGCGTCAACGGTTATTTTTATCTTTTCGCGGTTGTCCATAAGGGTTACGTCGATGACGTGCTTGGCCTTATTATAATATTTCTCGCGCTCCTTGAGTTGCTCCTGGATGAAGGCTTTTACCTCGTCGGGAGTCTTGTTCAGCAGCAACGGGCGCACGGTCTTACCCATGTTCAGATGCTTATACAGAACCTCGGGCGTACACTTAAGGTACACCGACTCGCCCTGAGCATTGATATAATCCATATTATCGAAAAAGCACGGCGTGCCACCGCCACAGGAGATGACAACATCTTCAAACTCAGCCACCTCGTGCAGCATGTTATGCTCTATCTGCCGGAAACCGTCCTCCCCTTTCTCGTCGAAGATCTGCTTCACGGTACAGTGACGGCGCGACTCGATGTACCAGTCGAGGTCATAGAACGGCATGCCCGTCTCCCTGCTCAGGGCGTGTCCTACCGTCGTCTTTCCCGAGCCCATGTATCCTACTAAAATAATTCTATTCATCAGCGTTTATATCAAAGCACTTGGCAACTGCTGTCTGCATTGGCCGGCCCCAACAAGCCGTAAGCGTCGGCCACAACAAGCCACCGGCCCATTCATCCTTAATCCTGTCAGCCATCAACTTTTCCTTCCTCTGCGTGGCTTCGGTTCGGGAGCATTCTTGATGATGTCCATGCACTCCTCATAAGAGAGGTCGCCGGCAAGGGCGCGCTCGTGCAGCTTCTTGTCAATATGATAGTTCTTTCCGTCGTAAGCGATGTAAGGCCCGAAGCGGCCCTTGAGCAGCTCAAGCTTGTCATCCTCCGCGTAGGTCTTGATATGCCGCTCCTTCTCAGCCTTACGCTTGGCCTCAATAAGCTCAACGGCACGATCCAAGGTGATCGTCATCGGATCCTCCCCCTTGGGGATGGACACATACTTCTTATTATGCAGCACGTAAGGCCCGAAGCGGCCGGCACCTATCGTCACGTCGGTGCCTTCAAACTTGCCCACCTTGCGCGGGAGCTTGAAGAGTTCGAGCGCCTCGTCGAGCGTAATGGTTTCTATGCTCTTGTCCTTCGGCATCTGGGCGAACTGCGGCTTCTCCTTCTCGCCTGCCGAGCCAATCTGAACGACGGGTCCGAAGCGGCCGATCTTCACGAACACAGGGCGACCGCTCTTCGGGTCGACACCGATCTGGCGCTCGCCGGCCTTATGCTCGGAGCGCTGATTGATGACATCCTCTACCTTAGGCTCAAACTTGTCATCAAACTTACGGAGCATGTCTTTCCAGTTCTCCTTGCCCTCGGCGATGTTGTCAAACTGTCCCTCGACCTTGGCGGTAAAGTTATAGTCCATGATCTCCGGGAAGTTCTTCTGAAGGAAGTCATTGACCACAATACCGATATCCGTAGGAATGAGCTTGCCACGGTCAGAGCCTGCAAACTCCACTTTCTTCTCCTGTGTTATGGTGTCGCCCTGCAGCGTGTCGACCGTATAAGGACGCTCCTTGCCCGGCTTGTCGCCCCGGACGACGTACTCACGCTGCTGAATGGTAGAGATCGTCGGCGCATAGGTTGACGGGCGGCCGATGCCGAGCTCCTCCAACTTGTGCACAAGGCTGGCTTCATTGTAACGCGCCGGTGCCTGCGTGAAGCGTTCTGTGGCTGTGATGGTCTTGCGGTCAAGCTTATCGCCCACCTTAAAAGCGGGAAGGATATTGGCACTCTCCGGAGCAACGTCATTCTCGTCGTCTGTCGACTCACGATAGACCTTCAGGAAGCCGTCGAACACCACGACCTCACCGTTGGCTACAAAATGCTCCGCACGGGTGTCAAGATTGATGGTGGCCGTGGTCTTCTCGATCTTGGCCTCCGTCATCTGCGAGGCGATGGTACGCTTCCAGATCAGGTCGTAGAGGCGGCGTTCCTGGTTGGTCCACTCGCCCTTGTCGTTGTTGGCAAAGGTCGGACGGATGGCCTCGTGGGCTTCCTGTGCCCCTTTCGACTTTGTCTGGAACTCGCGTGGATGACTGTATTCTGCACCATATTCTTTCGTGATCTCCTCCTTGCACACATTCAGGGCCAGGGTTGAGAGATGCACACTGTCGGTACGCATGTAGGTGATGCGTCCGCTCTCGTACAGACGCTGGGCGATCATCATCGTCTGCGACACGGTGAATCCCAGTTTCCTTACAGCCTCCTGTTGCAGGGTAGAAGTGGTGAAAGGTGCTGCCGGCATGCGCTTCAGTGGTTTCTTCGTGATGTCACCCACCGTGAAAACGGCTGTCTTGCACTGTGCTAAGAACGCGGCGGCCTCGTCATAACTTTTGAAACGTGTGTCGAGCTCTGCCTTCACCTCACTGCCATCGGCAAGGGTGAAGACAGCATTGACACGGTAGAACGGCTCACTCTT
>ONBC01000070.1 GCA_900315955.1 uncultured Prevotella sp. | reverse complement strand
AATAAAAGACAACACCGACTTGTTTGTGTTGACAGAATAAATAAGGCTGGTAAGACAATACTGGGAATAATGTATGTCATGCAGACAGAATCAAAGAAATGGCCAGAGAAAGGTGTTTATCATTGGGATGTAACTGATATGCATAATATGCAGTCTGTAGCTATATCTTTGGAGGATTTCAAGAACAAGAGCATCAGAGTGATGCAGACTGGTACTTTACCTGATGTGGAGGAAAGTCGGAAGTACAATAGTCTAATATCAAAAGCTGATTCATCCTACATGCAGCAGAATTATAAAGAAGCTGAACGATACTTCACCCATGCATTTGATTTTAAAAACTACGTTCGCGGCCAGCATCTCTATAATGCTGCATGTGTGGCATCACTGGCAGGTCATAAAGATGCTGCGTTCTGGTTTCTTGAGGAGAGAATGAAAGCTGAACCAGAATGGTATAGTCTGAACATAGAAACTGACAAAGATCTGCTCCCTATTCATGATGATGTGCGATGGAATAAAATCATGAATGCGATGCATGAGCGTCAGACAAGGAAAGAAGCCAACTACGATACTCCTCTCCGCAATCAACTGCTCGAAATAGCAAAGGATGACCAAGCCATTCGACAGGAATGGAGGATGACATCAAGACAGCAGCCACAAGACACGGCAAAGATAGATTCTATTTTTTCCGTAATGGCTACGATTGACAGCGTCAACCAACAAAAGATTTTTAAAATCCTTGATTCACGTGGATTTGTCGGTAAGGACAAGGTTGGTGATGCATGTAGAGCTTATTGGCTTGTTGTTCAGCATTCATCGGTCGAGATGCAAAGGAAATAGGCGATGATGGAAGACCGTATCTGCCTTTTCGAAGGTCGTCCACAGCGATATGGCACCCAATTGGAAGAAGACAAGGACGGCAAATGGCATCTTTACAAACTGGAGAATCCTGAGAAAGTTGACGAATACAGAAAGTCTGTTGGTATGGGAACGTTATCAGACTATCTTAAAATGATGGGAATCAAATTATGATAGACAGAGACTTGGCTGAACTTTATGGCGTTGAAACAAAGCGTCTTAATGAGCAAGTAAAACATAATATTAAACGATTTCCAGAAGATTTCATGTTTCAATTGACCTAGGGCGAATGTTTAAGGTCGCAAATTGCGACCTTAAACGAAGGACGCGGACAACATTTGAAATACATGCCTTACGTATTTACTGAAAACGGAGTCGCTATGCTTAGTAGTGTTTTACGTTCTGACACTGCGATTGAGGTGAATATTCGAATAATGCGAGCTTTCACTTCAATGCGTCACTTTCTACAAAACAATGCCGAAGTGTTTCAGCGTCTCTCGACTATGGAGTACCATCAATTGGAAATGCAACAACACTTGCAAAAATCCGACAAGCGTATAGCAGAACATTCTCGTTTGTGGATTGTTTTTCGTACTTTTGAATAACATAGAAAAAGATAAAATATGGCCAACAAGATATTCCTTTTAGGATTATTTCTGCTATCTGTTGCCAACGTGAAAGCTCAAACTGTCTTAATGTAGCATTTCCACAGAGAATAGTCTTGTTTCTGTATGTTTGTCATTTAATATAATGTTTACAGTTGATACACTCACTTTCTGCGACCTTTGGGATTAAAATTTCTCCGCCCTCATGGTAGAGCGAGGCGTTTGGGTGTTTCCAAAGCATAACCTCACTCCCTCTTCCAAACATAATAGCCGATATTCTCGCCCTTAGGTTCTCCATGCCTAAAGTGGCAGACCTTAATCCCCACAATTTTCACGAAACATAAAAGCTGCTGCAATGGGAAAGAACAATGGTACAAATACATGGTTTGTCGGTTGCGCATAAAACTATTAGGTACATTATAGTCTTGCCTTTATTTCAGGGTCATTCTGCGTTAATTCTCCAAAATTACTTCTTCAAATCAACCTTTTTCCGTAACTTTGCCAAAGATTAAAATACAACGGAATCATTTCAACGACAGAATTATGAGTATAGCATTGGCATTCATTCTCTTCCTCGTTGTAGCTTGCCTCCTCTGGGGTACCAGCGAGCTGCATTATAAGAACTTCAGCTATGTGGAGGATGTTCCTCATCATGCTGATCCTACCGCCCATCATGATGGTCCTTACGTAGAGCAAAATATCCGTGACATCATGAAGGATAACTCTACAAGAGGCTACAGCGCGATATAAAGCAAGAGATAAATTTACAAAGAGCCCGCTTTCTTAATCCCTTAAAAAGGAGTTAAGGAAGCGGGCTCTTTTGTTTCTTGAAACATATCACCCCCTCCCCTTTGGGGAGGGGATTAAGGGGAAGGGCTTCTTTAGAACAGCGTGAGTGAGTACAGATAGATCACCGCCGCAGGGATGGCGAGGAGGCTGGAGTCGAAGCGATCCATCATACCGCCATGTCCCGGAAGGATATTACCACTGTCCTTAACACCTACGGTTCGCTTGAAAAGACTTTCTACGAGATCACCCCAGGTGCCAAAAATAACAACGACAGCGCCTAAACCTAACCATTGCCAGATATTCAGCGTGTGAGGTACAGCCCCCATGTTTGCCAAGTAGCCGATTACCCCTGCAATGATAACAGCGAAGATTCCCCCGCCGATACTTCCTTCCCACGTCTTTCCCGGAGAGATGCGCGGGAAGAGCTTGTGCTTACCAAAGAGCGAGCCACAGCAATAAGCTCCAGTATCGTTAGACCAGAGCAGGATAAAGATCGAGAGCGGTAAGAGCATTTCGTATTCGCTGAAGTTACCTTCTGCATCTCGCTTAAAGGCCAGAATGTTGATGAGCGCAAAAGGCATTGCAATATACATCTGTCCAAGCATGGTGTAAGCCATGTTGGTCACAGCGTCTTTGTTCTTGGCGTAGAGCTCACTGATCATCAGATAGATGATGGTGAGCACGTAGGGTATCATTACGGCGAAGCCTCTCACCACATCTACGCTCCAAAGGGCTACGGCGATGAAGAAGTAAACGCCGCCCACTGTAGAGATAAAGCGGTTGACACTGACGTTGGCAACCCTGTCGTTGACCAACCCTGTATATTCCCACAGCGTAAGCGCTGTGATGATGGAAAACAGCACGATCATCGCCATTGCATTAAGGAAGCCGGCTACCATGATGGCGACAAAGAGAACACCGGTGATCGTCCTGACGATAAGATTCTTTTGTTTGGCTGTCATAATATTAATCTTTTTGCTCTTTTCCCTGTCCGTCCTGTGCCTTTTCTTGCTCAGCCTGAGCCTTTTCGTGTTCAGCCTGAGCCTGCTTCACTTCGTCGGGCATGTCCTCGAGCTTAGGAGCACTGGCCTCTTCTTCAGCTTTCTTCTCAGCCTCAAGTTTCTCGTTTTCCTTGATCAGCTCCTCCGAACGGCTCGTCCAGGGGCGCTTACCCAAAATCTTCTCAACATCCTCACGATAGATAACCTCTTTGTCGAAGAGCAGTTGAGCGATGGCGGCATGACCCTCTTTGTGTTCGGTGAGAATCTGTTTGGCGCGTTCATATTGCTCGTTGACGATCTTGAGCACCTCGTCGTCAATGATCTTCGCAGTCGTCTCGCTGTAAGGACGCTGGAACGAATACTCATCGTTATTATAATAGCAGATGTTGGGCAGGCGGTCGCTCATTCCCGTGTAAGCTACCATACCAAAGGCAGCTTTCGTGCTGCGCTCCAGGTCGTTCATGGCCCCGGTAGAGATCGAACCAACGAAGAGCTCTTCCGCAGCCCGTCCGCCGAGGAGCGAACAGATCTGGTCGAGCTCTTGCTCTTTGGTTGTGATAACACGTTCCTCCGGAATATACCAGGCAGCGCCAAGCGCCTGACCACGCGGCACGATGGTGACTTTAACCAACGGGTTGGCATATTTGCAGAACCAACTGATCGTTGCGTGTCCGGCTTCGTGGATAGCGATGGCACGCTTCTCTTCAGCGGTCATCACCTTCGTCTTCTTCTCCAATCCGCCTACGATACGGTCTACGGCATCGAGGAAATCTTGCTTTCCCACAGCTTGGCTGTTATGTCTTGCGGCAATCAGCGCTGCCTCGTTGCAGACGTTGGCAATGTCAGCGCCGGAAAATCCCGGAGTCTGACGTGCGAGGAAGTCGACATCGATATCTTTGCCTAACTTCAGCGGCTTGAGGTGTACGAGGAAGATAGCCTTACGCTCTGCGAGATCGGGGAGATCGACATGAATCTGCCGGTCGAACCGTCCGGCACGCAGCAAGGCTTTGTCGAGCATATCAGCACGGTTGGTAGCCGCGAGGACGATGACACCCGAGTTGGTCCCGAATCCATCCATCTCTGTGAGCAGTGCGTTGAGGGTGTTCTCGCGCTCATCGTTGCCGCCCATCGAAGGGTTCTTCGAGCGGGCACGGCCCACGGCATCGATCTCATCGATGAAGATGATACAGGGTGCTTTCTGCTTGGCCTGGGCAAAGACATCACGCACACGGCTGGCACCTACACCGACGAACATCTCTACGAAGTCGGAACCCGACATGGAGAAAAACGGCACGCCAGCCTCTCCTGCCACGGCTTTGGCAAGCAGCGTCTTACCTGTTCCCGGAGGACCGATGAGCAGAGCACCCTTGGGTATCTTTCCTCCGAGCTCCGTATATTTCTTCGGGTTCTTCAGGAAGTCGACGATCTCCTGCACCTCTTGCTTGGCACCTTCCTGTCCGGCGACATCCTTGAAGGTGATGCCCATCTCGTTTCCTTTCTCATAGAGCTTGGCTTTGCTCTTGCCGACATTGAAGATGCCACCGCCTCCTCCGAGGCCTGCCCCACCGCTCATACCGCGGCTGAGCATCCAGAAAAGGAAGAACATAAAGAGAAGTGGAGCAAGGTTAAGGAGTATGCTCCAGATGTCGGAGCCATGCTCATTGTCGTAGCTATAACCTGCGAACTTATGTTTCTGCTGTTGTGTGTCGAGGAACTTCTCAAGCTCATCCACTGATCCGAACTGCACGCTCACCCAGGGGCTTGTGCCTACTTGCTGCGCAGTCATGTTGAAGACTGTCCGGATATATTGTGGCTTGACGAACATCTTCAGCGTGTTTTCGCTCTTGTTGATGACGATGCGTTGGGCATAGCCTTTCTCCACGTAGGTCTTAAAGTCGCTGTAGCTCGCTTCCTGGCTGGAGCCTCCCTTGACGATGGAGCCTCCCCCGCCACTGAAAAGCATGACAGCCAGGATGACAGCCACGATGATGTAGAGCCAGTTCATATTGAACCTCGGCATCTTGGGCTGCTGCTGGTTGTTGGGGTTGAATTGCCTATTATTCATTGTGTGATATTGATCTTTAGCTTATTAATATTCCGGTATTGGTCATCCGGTGTTGTTTTTCAGATATTGTTATTTCGATTCGATCTTCTTGATGTCTGCATCCTCCCACAGATGCTCCAAGTCGTAGAACGCGCGTGGTTCGGGGAGGAAGATATGCACCATGATGTCTACAAAGTCTATCGCTACCCATTGATCCGTACCGAGGCCATTGACACCTACGGGCTTTTCTCCAGCCTCGTCGCGACACTTGTCTCCTACCGATTGGGCGATGGCCTCCACTTGTGCGGGCGACCCACCTTGGCAAATGACAAAATAGTTGGCGATAGCGCCATCTATATGCCTGAGGTCCACGACGCGGATGTCTTCACCTTTCTTGTCTTCAATGGCGGCAACGATGATCTTAAGCAGCGCTTCTGTTGATGTTGATTTCATTCAGTTATTTATCAGTGTGAGTATGTTTTATATAAATAATGTATTTGTTCCGACAAAGTTAGCGTTAATCGCCCAAAATACAAAATATATTAATCATATTTTGTAAATTTGTGTGGGTAGGGGCTTTCCGGCAGGTCGTGTTGACACGGGCAGTCACTATGTGACTGCTTACACGACAAACGGGAGGAGGGGAGCGCGAGAGGGTGACTGACACTGCTGAGAGGCTGGATTTTCGTGCTTCGTAAAGATGAAAAGTATTTTTTTTGAAAAAAGTTGGAGAAATATTTGGTGGGTATGAAAAAAGTGTGTACCTTTGCACTCGCAATTCAGAAATAAGGGTTGCGACCAAATTGGGGTATGGTGTAATGGTAACACTACAGATTCTGGTCCTGTCATTCTTGGTTCGAGTCCGAGTACCCCAACAGTGAAAAAGTCAAGCGCATGGTGCTTGGCTTTTTTCGTTCCATAGCTTCTGTGACAGCCGGCACAAGAACGGTCCTTGCACAGGGTGATGCTAAATACAAGAATTATGCGTAAAGTTCTCTATATAGCCTTTCTTTTATTGCTGCCTTTGATAGCTTCCTCTAAGGTTCGAGGTGACGGATTTTCTGTTTCAGAGATTCCGGATGCTGTCTTCCAACGCATGGCAGGCAAGAGTTATCCGAAAGGTTGCTCTGTAAAGCGGTCAGACCTGAGGTATCTTCGCTTGATGTATGTGGATGGGGACGGTAAGGCCCGTCAGGGAGAAATGGTGTGCAACAAAGCCATTGCGAAGGACGTGTTGGAGATCTTTGAAGCGCTTTACCAGCATAAGTATCCTATCGAGCGCATTCAGCTCATCGACGATTTCGGGGCTGATGATGAGCGTTCGATGCGGGCCAATAATACGACGAGCTTCTGCTATCGGGTCGTAAAGGGTAGCAAGAAGCTCTCAGCGCATGCCCGTGGCATGGCGGTAGACATCAACACGCTTTACAATCCTTGTGTAAGACGCTATCGCTCGGGAAAGGTTGTCGTCCAGCCTTCCACAGCCTCGAAATATACGAACCGTAAGGCTTCTTTCCCTTATAAGATCGAGCGTGGCGATCTCGTTTGGCGGCTGTTCACGAGTCGTGGTTTCAAATGGGGTGGGGCATGGAGAAGCGTGAAAGACTACCAGCATTTTGAGAAATAATGTTGTCGGAGACGGCTCGGCACATTATATAATATAAAAACGGTGCAGAGGCATTCCCCTGCACCGTTTATGCTATTTGGCTTCTTTGTCAGATTCTTTGTTCTGCTGATCGATGGCCTTGATCTTCTCACGGATCATCTGTGCATCGTCCTTGAGCTTCTGCACCTTACGGTTCATCTCGTCGACGAGACTGTTGCCTTTCTTGCTGGAGATATTGAGGAACCCGAGGTTGTTCTCATAGGTTGTGATCTCCTGCTTGAGCTGATCATAGCGATGCACGAGGCGTGCGCGCTCACTGTCGATGGCATCCTCACCTTTCTTCGCCATGCCGCGCAGGTTGTTCTTGAAGTTGTCGAGATGACGCTTGGCAGCAGAGATGTGAAGATTCTCGTAAATCTTGTCCATCACATCGTGATACTCCTTGTATATCTTATCCTTCTCACGGAATGGGACATGACCGACGGCATTGTATTTGTCAGCCAACTCCTGCACCTTGTCGCGTGCGTCCTCGCCTGCATCCGCCGCGATCTTCTTCAGTTCCTCGATGATGTCGCGCTTCTTCTGCAGATTCTCTTTCTCTTCAGCATGCGTGCCAGCGTGAGCCGCGTTGCGTGCGTCAAAGAACTTGTTGCAGGCCGTGAGGAACTCGTTCCACAACTGGTCACTGATCTTTCGGGGTACGGTACCAATGGTCTTCCACTCTTTCTGAAGCTGGATGAGCTTGTCAGAGGTTGCCTTCCAATCGGTTGAATCGGCGAGCTCCTGTGCCTTGGCAATAAGTGCCTTCTTCTTCTCCGCGTTCTCGTTGAGACGCGTCCTCACTTCCTTGAAGTATTCGGCTTTGCGGCCGAAGAAGTCGTCACATGTCTTACGCAGGCGCTGGAAGATCTCTTCGTTGTTCTTCTTAGGAGCGAAGCCGATGGTCTTCCACTCCTGTTGGATTGCCATAATCTCTTTGGAATGCTTCTCCCAGTCGGCAGCGTTCTTGTTCTCTTCCTTGGCGATAGCCTCCGTTTTCTCACAGAGCGCCGTCTTCTTGGCGAGGTTCTCTTCCTCCTCGGCGCGCAGCTTCTCGAAGTGCTCCTGGTGCTTTTTGTTGACAACGGTGCTTGCGTTCTTGAAACGCGTCCAGATCTCTTCGCGGAGCTCTTTGGCTACCGGTCCGATCTCACGATACTGCTCATGCAGATCCTGCAGCTGATGGAATGCGCTTACCACATCCGGCTCTTCAGCGAGCTTCTCTGCTTCCTCGCAGAGCTTCGTCTTAGCTTCGAGGTTTTTCTTGAAGTCGTACTCGCGTGCCTCGCGATTGAGGTTGAGCAGGTCGTAGAACTGCTCAACGTAGAGCTGATAGTTGCGCCAGGTCTCGCTCGATTTCTCGGGAGGCACGGCCCCAATCTCCTTCCATTCCTGCTGCAGCGCCTTGAAGTCGTTGTATGATTTGTTGGCCTCGTCGGGTGACGTTGCCATATTCTTTATCTTCTCGATGATTTCCTCTCTGTGCTTGAGGTTCTCTTCTCGCTCCTGCTGCGCTTTCTCGAAAGCCTTGGCACGCTTTTCCTTGATGAGCTGCATGTTGGCTTTGAACGCCTCTTCATCGTCGTCGGGCACAATCTGGTATTTCTCCGGGTCGCCGCCGGCTTCGAGATATTCTTTCTGCTTCCGGTCACGCTCAGCGATATGGAAGCGGTAGAAAGCGGCCTTCAGGTGATCCACCTCATCCTTGTCGGGAGTCTCTTCACCCGCTGCGATTTCTTTCACGCGGTCGAGCACTTCCTGCTTGGAGGCATAGACCTTCTTTGCAGGTTCAGAAACCTCGGTTGTTTCTGACTTTGCCTGTTCTGCGGCTTCTTTCGTTTCAGAAGTAGCAGGATCTTGACTAACAGGCTCTTTCTGAGTTTCCTCAGCGCTGTTGTCTGTTACGGGAGCAGCGGGCGCGGCCTTCTGCTCTTCATCAATTCCCTGTGCGGGATTGTTTTCTTGAGAGTCCATCATTTAACTCAATTTAAGTTTATGATTCGGAGTTCCATGGCCATGCTGTTGCATATCAGCTGACGCCTCAGACGGGCATGGCTTCCAATTGTTTATCTTATTTGTTTGCAAACTTAGATAAAAAAACTTATATTGCCAACAAAAAGCCAAATTATTTGTCTTTACATGGCTATATTTTCGTTTTGTCAGCCTTACAGCAGCCGTTTATGGCGCAACAGGGCCCAGCAGATGGCGCTTACGGAGAACGAAATGGCAAGGGTGATGGCGAATCCCCAGTTGTTATGTTCCAGTCCGTTGATTACATTCATGCCATACAGAGAGGCAATGAAGGTGCCCGACTGCATGATGATGGTCACGGAGGTGAGGGTACGCATCGTGTTGTTCGTATTGTTGTTGATGATGCTCGAATAGGTGTCCATCGTCGATTCCAAGATGTCTGAATAGATGCTTGTTGTCTCCCGTGCCTGTGTCATCTCAATGTTGACATCTTCGATGAGGTCGGCATCAAGCTCATCGACCTGCAGTTTGAACTTCAGTTTTTGCAAGAGGTTCTCGTTGCCGCGGATAGAGGTGATGAAATAGGTGAGCGAGTCCTGCAGACGGCTGAGCCCGATGAGGCTCTCGTTGTTGATCTCCTGGTCGAGATTGTGCTTGGCTTTCTCGATGAGTGTGTTGATTTGTTTCAACCGTTTCAGGTACCATACGGCCGAAGAGAGGAAGAGGCGGAAGGTCATGTCTACATAATCCGTGAACCCCACGCCGCGCTTCTGCTGAAAGCTGACGAAGTCGAGCATCATGTTCGTCTCATAGAAGCATACCGTGATGGTCACGTCACGCTTGTGGATGATGCCGAGGGGCACGGTGGTGTAGGGTGTGCGCGACCGTATCTCCTTGACGTAGGGAATACGCAGGATGATAAGCGTCCAGCCGTCATCATACTCGTAACGGGCACGCTCATCAGTATCGCTGATGTCGCTTAAAAAATAGTCGGGGATATGAAATTTCTCTTCCAGTTCGCGCTGGTCTTCGTCTGTCGGGCATGTGACCTGAATCCAGCAGTTAGGTTCCCACTCGTTGATGACGTGGAGCTCCTTTTCAATGTTCCAGTATGTCTTCATAACAGCTAATCTCCTATCGTTACATGAGAAAACAATCACGTGTGGGGATTAGCCTCATGGCTTATCCTCACGCTATTGATTGTTACTGTCCGCGTGATAATCGTCCATAAATGTTAATGAATTATTGTTACGAGTGCAAAAGTAAAGAAAAAAAACGGAGTGGCAAACGTTTCCTCCGTTTTTTTTATTTATCTATTTTATTTCTCTGGAATCTGCTCCAGCGCTGCGGTGAGCAGTCTCCAGAATGGCTCGGCGGTATCGATCTTGAAGCGCTCGCTCGTGGTATGGGGCGAGAGGAGGGTAGGTCCGAGGCTCACCACATCCATACCCGGATACTTGCTGAGAATGACGGAGCACTCCAGTCCAGCGTGATCTGCTTGTACTGTGGCTTCCTTGCCCGTCTGCTCCTTGTAGATCTTCTTGAGCAGGTTGAGGATTTCGCTGTCGGGGTTCGGATCCCAGCCGCCGTAGCTTCCGCTTAGCTCCGTCTTCATGCCAGCCATGGAGAAGCAGCTCTCAAGCATCGTAGCGACATACTCCTTCATGTCCTCCCGGCTGGAGCGTGCGAGGATCTTGACCGTTGCCTTGCCGGCCTCGATGTCGATGATGGCGAGGTTGGATGAAGTCTCCACAACGTCGGGATAGGACGGGATCATGCGGATGACACCGTTGTGGCAGGCGAAGATGGCATCGATGAGGTTGTCCTGAATCTCTAAGGGCACGAGCTCTGCGGGCTTGTCCACCTCCTCGGTGAAGAACTGCACGTCTTTCTCAATGCCTCGGAACTCATCCTCGATGGCGAGGCGCTGTTCCTCCACGAGACTCTTCAGCGTCTCCACTTCCTCCTTCGGCAGTGCCAGCACGACCTCAGCCTTGAAAGGAATGGCGTTGCGCATGTTGCCGCCGTGCCAGGAAGCGAGACGCGCATCAGTCTCGGCGACAGCCTTGCGCACGAGGCGTGCCATCTCCTTGTTGGCATTGGCGCGGCCTTCGTTGATCTCCAGGCCCGAGTGGCCGCCGCGCAGTCCTTTCAGCGTCACCTTCACGGCAGCCTCCTGATCGTTGTCCACGGGTTTGTATTCGAGGGTTGAGGTGATGTCGATGCCACCGGCTGAACCGATGACGAACTTGCCCCAAAGTTCCGAGTCGAGGTTCATGAGGACATCGCTGTGCAATTCGCCTTCCGGAAGCTCATTGGCACCGTACATACCCGTCTCTTCGTCGCGCGTGATCAGTGCTTCTACGGGTCCGTGCTTGAGGTCTTTGCTCTCCATGACACCCATGATGGCAGCCACGCCGATGCCGTCGTCGGAGCCGAGTGTCGTGCCTTTGGCGTGCACCCATCCGTCCTCGATATAGGTCTCGATGGGGTCGGTCTCGAAGTTGTGTGCAGAGTCGGGTGCCTTCTGCGGCACCATGTCCATGTGAGCCTGCAGCAGCACGGTCTTGCGGTTCTCATAACCCGGAGTGGCAGGCTTGCGCATCACGATGTTGCCGGCGGGGTCTTTAAAAGCCTCGACACCGACACGCTTGGCGAAGTCGAGCAGGAACTGCTGTACTTTCTCCACGTGGCCGCTCGGGCGTGGAATCTGTGTCAGGTCATCAAAATTCTGCCAGATAGCAGCGGGTTGAAGGTTGCGGATTTCACTCATAGTCTTTGGGTATTAATGTTATTAAATAATATTTATTGCTTACGAAGCGTCAGCCACTTGCCGCTTCTTGGTCAGCGTCAGGGCTGTCCAGCCGTAGATGCCCAGGAACAGGACCAGGAGCGTCTGTACGGTGTGCACGATGAGCACGAAATAGAGCGCGCTGTTGGCTGCCACGCCGTAGAGGATGAGCATTGTCTTCACGGCAAAATGCCACGGGCCGGCTCCGTTGGGCGTGGGCACGATGACGGCGATGGAGCCTACGATGAACGTCACCATGGCGCAGGCTGCCCCTAAATGGGACGTAGCCGCGAAGCAGAAGAACGTCAGATAGTAGTGCAGGAAATAGCAGGCCCAGATGCCGATGCTCAGGAAGATGAAGAGCGGCACGTTGCGCACATTCTTCACGGAGATGATGCCGGACCACAGGCCGATGAACGTCTCCTTCACCTTATTGTATATGGCGAGCTTGCGCAGGATGAACCAGATGAGCCCGGCGGCTGCCAGGCCGCAGATGATGGTCACCCACCACCCCGCGGTTGTGAACTGCCCTAAGATCTCATCGATGCGTGTTCCCGTTCGCGAGAAGAACCGATGGAAGACAGGCAGCTGCCACAGAAAGGTGATGAGCGTGATCGCAAGGATGAGCAAGGTGTCGATAGCACGCTCCGTGACCACCGTTCCGAGTGACTTCGGGAACGAGACACCGTCCCAGCGCCGCAGCACGCCGCAGCGGGCAAACTCTCCGATGCGCGGGATGAGCAGGCTCGAGGCATAGGAGACGAAGATGCTGTTCACCGCCACGCTGCAACGTGGCTTTTCGCCGAGCGGCTCCAAGGTCTGCCGCCAGCGCCATCCGCGAAACACCTGGGCAAAGATTCCGAATGGAAAAGAAAGGATCATCCACGTCCAGTTCATATCATGGAGCATCACGTTCTTGATACTGCGGAAGTTGAACCCCCGGTACATCCAATAAAGGATAGCACCGCCCAGCAGCAAGGATATTGCCACCTGCAACAACGTGTTTATGTTCTTTCTCAATTCCATTGCAATTGCAAAATTATAAAAAATAAATCACAATCTTTCCCATCGCCCTCATTTTTTCATAACTTCCTTATATCGATTTGAGTATCAACTGTTTTCGATGGGTGCAACCTGAGCGACACTCCAATTGTTTCACGGTTTTTGCTATTCAGCTCTAATTGCGGGGTGATTCAACAACAATTGCCACCCCTGTTTTCGTCACTTTTCGAGGCCAAAAAGTCAATTGCTTAGAAATCAGCAAATAAGCCTCTGAAAATCTGCCGATTTTTGTGTTCCACGCTATCTTTGCATCATGTTTCTACGCAAGAAACCCAACAAGTCAGGCAGCACAAGCGTGCAGGTGTCATCGTCAAGATTAGGTGATATGGGGTGACGCATACCCAGTGCAGGGAAGAGCTTCATCACTTTTTTGTTGAGACCCAATGCTGCCCTTGATTATCAGACTTTTCACGCAGAGCCGCAGAGCTTATTGAGCCGCAGAGATGATACGTGTGAGCGGCTGAGACCGCTGAGAAGCCTTCGGCCTTTAGAGGAGAGCGCAGAGGGTCGTGCGTCGGTGGAGGCAGCCCCAGAGGGGCTGAATTTTTCATAACCCCAGTCTAAACGAGCGAAGCGAGCGCAGACTGGGGACTGTTGGTGGGGGACCGTGAACTTACTGCCAGCCTCGGAGATTCTGTGCTAATAACCAAGACAAGAAGAAGAAAAAAAGAACATTTTAATAATTCTTAATATATTTGGCTTTTAG
>ONBC01000096.1 GCA_900315955.1 uncultured Prevotella sp. | reverse complement strand
ATTCTCGCAGCGGCGTATATATTTTCTCGCGGAGCCGCGGAGATAATCGAGCCACGGAGTTATTGCTTCTGAGAATTAGAGCACGCAGAGAGACCTTCGATCTTGGGAGAAGTTCACAGAGATGAACCAACACTGTTCTCGCAGTAGATCTCCTCAACCTCAATGTCTCCTCAACCTCTCCACATAAACCGAAGGTCTCTCTGCTTTCTCCTCATAAGGCCGAAGCCTCTCAGCGATCTCAGCCTCTCACGCGTGTCATCTCTGCGGCTCAATTAGCTCTGCGGCTCTGCGTGAAAAGTCTGATAATCAAGGGCAGCATTGGGGCTCAATATAAAAGTGACAAAGTCAGGAAATGTGATTCCATACGCACCTTATTAAAGTTATTAAAGCATAAGCAACGAGATTTATAATAGTTATGCTGCAAGAAATAGAGACAGCAACTTACCAGCTGTGCTTATTGTTGCTATTTTCCGACGCAGAATGTAAAATCTGCAAATATAAGTCGCTGATAATCAGCGCATATTCCTCCAATTATATGGGACAGATACTATGCCGAGGGACGGAGGAGGGACGGAAAATATACAAAAATCTGCAAATATGACTGCCGTCAAAAAAAGAAAATGCAAAAAACTGCAAAATCGATTTTCCAGTTCTTTGTATATTCACATTCGTTAACACGGATTTTTGCACATTTTTGTATTCTCTGTGAAGCGAGTGAAATGCAACTTCCAATTTCTGTCCATTTAGGTACATTTATCTTTGCAGTTCTTTGTATATCTTTATAATCAGACGAAAAAACGGTGCATTTTGTAACTCAAAATTGGGTTGTTAAAAAGTGTTGTCCCTGTTTTTGTCCCTTTGTGCCATTTTTCGAAATCTGTCCCTCTGGGGACACTTTTCTCCCTTCGTGTCCCTCCAGGCTCTTATTCTGTCCCTTCTGAGCAACAAATATATATTATAGCTGGAAGATATAAGGTTTAGTTTAGGTTATGGATATATAATATGGGAATAAACTAAACCGTACCTTATCCAATTAAACCGAGCTACCTCTCTCTTTTTTGGACGGCAAAGATAATTATACTGAACTTTCGCAAGTGAATATTCATTCATCAAGCGACTAATTTATACATTTGATAGAGTTTATGGAACTTAGGATTGGCATCAATAACTGCAGAAAGCAGCTCGCTGGCATCGGCAGAGATCATCTCTGCGATTTCCAGAATGGTGTCCAATATCAGTTCCCATATCCTGTCCGAGGCAGACAGCTCGAGAGTACCAGCAGTGGCTTCGCGGAAGAGTTCTCCGACGGTCTCGTAGGCCTCAAACCGTTTCACCGTGCAAAATATGTTGTACTGCATCATGGTCAGCGTGAAGCTGGCAATCTGTGCAGAGAAGTGTACGCTCTGACATCTGCAGAAGTCGAGCAGTTGCTTGCAATCGTGATAAGCCACCTCGGTAGTCCAGCGGGTAGCGTACGTCCTATATGCTTTGAGAAAACTGAGCGAGAGATCCGTTGTGAGCAATCCATTCCAATGCCCACTCCTGCCTCGTTTCGAGAAGAACAGGCGCACGGTGGTACCAGCAAACTTCACGTCTATGGTGCAGTAAGTGCACTTCAATGTCCTATTGTGCATGGTGAGTCCCTGCTTCTGGAGCTTCTTGATGATTTGGTTGGCTGTCAAGTCGCCCCATTGGGTGTGGTATTTGGTCTTTCCCAATTTGATCATACCAATCAGATGGCACTTGATGTGTCGGCTGGTAATGAGTTTCACAAAGTCTGCACAGGTAAACCAGCTGTCAATGAGCAGATAGTCGAATCGGATGCCGCGCTTGATGGCGTACTTCACCATCTCGATGGCCTTGTCAATCTTTGACATCGTGTACTCCTTGATGCGTTCCTCGACAGCCTCTCCGCTATGATCCTTGCTATACCGTGCTTTGCGCTGCCTATCCGTCAGCCCCTGCTTCTTGTCAGGTTTGCGGCCCTCTTCGCCATGAAGCGAGAAATCGAGGAACAACTGGCTCATGCCATCGCTCAGAAGCAGCGTCAGACATTTGTAACCGAGGATGCTCTTGTGCTCAAGGTGAGAGAATACCTTGCCGATGAGCTCACTCTTACGTCCGCTCTTCGGAGCGTCAGTGTCATCGATAATCAGGCAGACAGGCTTGTCATGCTTAGCCTCTGTGCTGCGGCTGATCTTACGCAGCAGCTGGAGATTCATAGCATACAGCAGCTTGCGCCACTTGATATTACCATCATTCATAAAACGATAGAACATGTCCTTCTCACAACAGGCAATAGAACGAGAACATATAGCCTACAACCATTGCGGTGGTGGGCAGCAGCTTAGTAAACTGCTCGGAGTATTTGAGCATCGAGGTGGCAAACGTCTCCAGGAAGATGGCACCAATCAGAAACAGCCATTCTTTCATAAATTGAAATTTACCTAAAAGAGTTATTCAAACGTTCCATTTTCGTATTCTTGCTGGAATTGTGTACACGTCTTGCCTGTGGCTTTCTTGAAGAACCGCATCAGATGTGAAGGCTCTGAGAAGTGGAAGTCGTAGGCAATCTCGCTGACCGTCTTGTGGCTGAACAACAGTCCGTTCTTGATTTCGGCCAGCAGGCGTTGCTTCAGCAGGACGGTGGCTGGAACACCATATTGCGCCATGACGCTCTGGTTAAGCGTCACCCGGCTGACGTGCATCAGGTCGGCATATTCCTGCACACGCTGCAGGTCGCGGATGTGCTGCTCCATCAGTTCCACAAACAGGAAAGCGTAGTGGTTCTTCGGCAGTTCAAAGGGCAGACTATATGTCTCGGTATAGCGTCGGTTCAAGACGGCCAGCAGATAGTAGAGCACGCTGACGATGATATGGTAGCTGTCGGCTACAGGCTGGCGCAGTTCGCTGCGGATTTTCTTCAGCAGCCGTTCGTATTCCGTCAGTTCGTCGGCTGTTGCCATGAAGTATGGTGGCGTGTCGGTCTGCTGGCAGTACTGCAGGCGATAGACAAAGAACTTGTCGGCAATAAACGTACGCATGAAGTCGTTGCGGAAGATAAGGAAATCGTAGTCGAGGGCATCTTCGTCAATGTGCCATTCCTGCTGCTGGTGGGGCTTCAGGATGAGCACCATGCCATCGCGCAGTTCTATCTTCTGGTAGCCCAGCAACAGATAGCCATTGGCCTTACGGAAGAAGAACATCTCGAAAAAATCGGTCTTGAACACGGGGTATTCCGTCAGCACGCCCCTCCGCTCACTGCCATGGGCGGTGTTGATAAAGAAATCTACACCACATTCCGTCTTGCTGAAAGGCACCTCTACGAGCCTGTATGTTGTTTTTGCCATACCTCTTTATATGATTTCGGCTGCGAAGGTACGAAAAAAGCGTGATTTATCAAAATGGCATAACAACATGTTGTTCTGGTATAGACATCTTTAACATTTCGCCGTACCTTTGCACCCAGAAATCAAAAAAACAGAAAAGAACATGAAGATTCAACAGATTAGAAACGCTACGATTAAGATTGAGTATGCCGGTAAGGTGATGCTGATAGACCCCATGCTGGGCGAAAAGGGCTGTATGCCTCCGTTCCCGTTCTCGCACCATCAGGAATTGCGCAACCCGATTCACGACCTGCCGATGACGGTGGACGAACTATTAAGGGATGTGGACTGCGTGTTGCTGACCCATCTGCACACTGACCACATAGACGATGCCGCTTATGAGCAGCTGCCGAAGGAAATGCTCATCGTCGTGCAGGACGAGCTGGACCGTGAGGTGGTCGTGTCACATGGGTTCAAGCAGGTGAAAGTGATTGAGGGCGAGATGCAGCTGGGCGATGTTCGTCTGTCGAAGGCTGAGAGCCATCACGGCCACTGGTGGATGCTGCCGAAGGCCGGCCACACCTGCGGCTATGTGTTCCAGCACCCTGCGGAGCCTACGACCTATCTGGCTGGCGACACCATCTGGTATAGTGGTGTGCGTCGCAACCTTGATCGCTGGCAGCCCGATGTGGTGATAGTCAATGCTGGCGGCAACAAGTTTCATGTGGGAGGGCATGTCATCATGCACATTCCCGATGTGCTGAAGACGATGGACTACGCACCGAAGGCCACCTTCGTGGCCACCCACCTGGAGGGCGTGAACCACAATCACGTCACCCGTGCCGCACTCCTTCAGGCTGCCAGGGAGCATGGAGTGGCTGGGCGCGTCCACATTCCCGAGGACGGTGAGAGCGTAAATGTCAGCAAGTAAACGAGAGACGATGAGTGTTTGTATCAAAGACCTGATTCAGAACATGAATCTTGTGATTGGCTGTAATATCGGCTGTAGTTATTGCTATGCCCGCAACAATTGTCGTCGCTACCACATTACAGACGATTTCTCTGTGCCGGAATTCTATCCTGGCAAGCTGCGGCTGATGGGCAATCCGAAGCCCCACAACTGGCTGCTGACAGGCATGAGTGACCTCGCGGGGTGGAAAGACGAATGGCGTGAACTGGTGTTCGACAAGATGCGCCAGAACGTGCAGCACCAATATCTGTTTCTCAGTAAACGGCCCGACCTGCTGCACATGTCAGTTACACCCGACAACGGATGGTTTGGAGTCACGGTGACCTCTTCGAAGGAAAAGCAGCGTATCGACCAGTTGCGGGAGAATGTAGGTTCAACTCACCTGCATGTCACCTTCGAGCCGATGTTCAACGATATTGGAGAGGTTGACTTGCACGGCATTAGCTGGATTGTGATAGGAACGGAAACGGGTAAGCGCAAGGGCAAGGCCGTGTCGGAAGTCAGTTGGGTGGAGAATTTGACAGAACAGGCACACCGGCTGAACATTCCCGTTTTCATGAAGGAAGACCTCGTTCCCATTATGGGGGAGGCAAATATGGTACAGGAGTTGCCACAGGAATTTAAGGAAGTATTAAAACAACAGGGTTATGATTATAAATGACAAACAAGTGCAGTCGGTGATGACAAAGTCATCGCTGCCTGTGGGCGGTTATTCCGTCAATCCGTACGTGGGCTGTACCCATGCCTGCAAGTACTGTTACGCCTCTTTTATGAAGCGCTTCACAGGTCATACCGAGCCGTGGGGGACTTTCCTCGACGTGAAGTACTGGCCTGCCATAACCAATCCGCACAAGTACGACGGCGAGCGCATCGTCATCGGTTCGGTGACAGACGGCTACAACGAGCAGGAGGCTGAATACAAGCGTACCCGTGCACTGCTGGAACAGCTACAGGGTGCCGACTGCGAGATTATCGTCACCACGAAGAGCGACCTCGTGTTGCGTGACCTCGACCTGCTGAAAACGTTCAAGCGCGTCACGGTATCGTGGTCTGTAAACACCCTCGACGAGCAGTTCAAGGAAGCGATGGACGATGCGCCCAGCATCGAGCGACGACTGGCTGCAATGAAGCAGGTCTATGAGTCGGGCATCCGCACCGTCTGCTTCGTGTCACCCATCTTCCCAGGCATTACCGATGTCTTTGCCATCATCGAGCGTGTTAAGGATTATTCTGATCTTGTATGGCTGGAGAACCTGAACCTTCGCGGACAGTTCAAGCCCACCATCATGCAGTACATCCGCGAAGAGCATCCCGACCTGCTACCGCTCTACGACGACATCTACAAGCGCAAGCGCCGTGACTACTGGCAGACGCTCGCCCTGCAGGTGGAAGCCTACACGAAGGAGCACCAGATGCCCTACGTCATCAACGACCTGCCCTATGGTCGCTCAGAGTATGGCCATCCCGTCGTGGTCAACTATTTCTACCACGAGGAAATCAGGCTGACGCGATAGCATGACTTCGATTTCAATTATATTGTCGCATACGTACAATACTGCCGTATGCGGTTTTATTTTGCAGCATTAACAAGCCGTTTCTCTAACTCGTATGCACGCTCCAAATCCTTGGGGAATTGCGTGTCGCGCATCTCTTCCTTATGCCGGGCATCTATCATCTTAGCGTCGTAGCGGTTGTAGTCATTGATGTGTTATGTTGTGCACAACATAAATTTGACTGCGCAAAGTTACACATAAATCACAGACTATCCAAAAATGCCATTAGGTTTTTGTCATCTCTCCAATGCTTTTTGGATTTTTTAGCCTTCATCTCACAATTCAGCAAGGCTTTGGCCTTCATTTCCAAATTCACCTCAGCATAGATGTTCGTTGTCTCCACAGACACGTGTCCCAACCATGCCCTGATGGTATTGATATCTACGCCAGCTTGCAGCAGATGGGTAGCAGTGGTGTGGTGGATGGTGTGCGGCGACACCCGCTTGTCTCTTACTGACGGCATCCTCCTTTTCGTATCTGTCACTGAATTGTTGCATTTAGCGAAGTTTTCTCGCCATGCCAAAGCACAAACAAGTTTGACTTTGGTCATTTGGCTTAACGAAAACATTCTTATTCCGACTTCTTCATTTATGCCTTTTCCTGACGAAGCGAGTCACACTTACTTTTTCCGTCGCAAAGTTAGTGCAAGCCGTATTCTGCAAGTACCAGGTGCCTTATTCCTCGGATTTTTTCAAAAACTTTT
>ONBC01000069.1 GCA_900315955.1 uncultured Prevotella sp. | reverse complement strand
GCAGATGATTTCCTCTCCAATGCCGACGACAGCAAACAGCAGCCAGCCGTAAAGTTGGTTCTGTATGTCGCAGTTGATCTTCTGTGGCTGATAGACATGTAGGCAGTATAAACTCGCAATGATTGTCCCAAAGAAAAGGAAGGATACTCCCCATCCTGTCAACAGCATCTTGACATCATGTTGCGGTGTGGCAGATATCTTGGCTTTGACTCTGGTATACAGCACGAGAAACTTCCTGAACGAAAGCAGCAATACCCATCGAAGAAGCCCATGATGAACAGAAAGCAGACGATACCTATGAAGAAAAAACATATCCATTCATAGAAGTCCATCTTGTTTCTTTTGTTGTTCATGTACTGATAGATAAAGCATTCAAAAGATTAACCTCGCTGTAGAATTCTACAAAGAGGTTCATATTTGTAAAGCATCACAGAAGCCTGATATTTATTATGGCTCATAGAATTGTATTGTCCTTGGAAACAATAGCCTAACAGCCAAGTGAACCAGTTGCCGGCAGAGATGGTTTTCATCTCTTTTTCTGTAAGTTCTTCTCATCATTTCCTTCTCTACTGAATTTACCACTGACTATTAGCAGCTTTTCTGCCATTTTGGAAATCTGCTGCTGATTGTTTAGGGTTGCAAATAATATCACCCACTAGTGCATTCAGCACATACTTTGCAAAAGTCACAAGCCAGTGACCGCCACTGTTCTCTTTCATTTCTTGATCAGAAAGAGGAACGATTACTTGATTTTTTGTCATTTTGTAATAATAAAGTTTATATTAATAGTTGTTGATAAGCATCTATATTTCATACTTTATGCTTTCGTTGCAAATTTTGTTGCACAAAGATACTTAATAAGGCTGTGTTTGACAAGTATATTCTTATAAATCTACTGTTCCGTACAAGGAAATCGGACGGAACAGAGATAACCACTCCCTAATATATTCATTTTATGCTCACCAAGATAATTTACCTTTATCTCCATGTCAAGATTGAATCGATTATCATAATAGAATTTCTTGTGGAGCATTGAATATTAATCTTTATATTTGATAGTGCCAATTATCTTTAGTATCTTTGTAGACTTATGGGGCTCACATAGATTTGACAATCTATGGTCATCCAATGTTCAACAAAATAGCAATAAATGTTCATGAATAATGAAGTCTTGAAAGACGCACCACAGATCACTGACCGCCTGCTCGCCCTGCGCAATGACGCTCAGCGTGACATCCTCATGCGTTTCTTCAAAACAGGTACAGGGGAATATGGCGAAGGCGACAAGTTCTTGGGCATCAAGGTGCCGGTGACGCGTAGCATAGTCAGGATGGTGGACAAGGACCTGCCGCTATCAGAGACAGAACGACTGTTGCTGTCGCCATGGCATGAGGTGCGGCTCTGTGCCTTGCTGATACTGGTGGAGCAGTTCGGCCGCGCCGCCAACCGTCGCGACCAGAAAGCCATGGCGCAGCGCGATGCGATCGTCAGCTTCTATCTCCGCCATGCCGACCAAATCAACAACTGGGATCTCGTCGATGCCTCAGCACCGAAGATCATCGGGCGATGGCTTTTGTGCCCAACCACCTTGGGTCAACAGCGCGACATCCTTGATGCCTTGGCTCGTAGCGGTCATCTGTGGCGGCAGCGTATCAGCATGGTCTGCACACTCACACCCACCCAACAAGGTGATCCTTCATGGTGCCTGCGCTACGCCGAGATCCATCTCCACGCTACGCACGACCTCATGCAGAAGGCCGTCGGCTGGATGCTACGGGAGATGGGTAAACACGTCAGCATGGATCTTCTCCGCGGCTTTCTCCATCAGCATGCCCATGAGATGCCGCGAACCATGCTACGCTATGCCATCGAAAAGTTCAATAAGGAGGAGCGTCGTGAATTTATGACGAGACGAACACCCCCGTATCTTTCCACTGAGACCTTTTAAATTCAACTTTCTGCCATCAGGTGAGGATATTTACGCAAAGACTTTGTAATTTTGCAGTTGCTAATTGACTCCGTTATATACTAACTTCCACTATGTCAGTCGAGCAGGAAAACACATACAGATGCCTTTTCAAGGAACAATACCCACGGCTGTTCTATTATGTCTTGCAGATGACGCACGACGAGGAGGTGAGCCGTGACATCGTCAGCGATACTTTCGCCAGACTGTGGCAGGTATGGGCTATGATTGACGTTTCCCGTGCTCCTTACATGCTCAAGGTCTCTGTCCGCCGCCGCTGTGTGGACTGGCTGCGACACCAGCGTGTCCATTCCAAGTATGTGGACTACTATCTCCATGCCGTCGACGAGGTATACAGTGACAGTTCCGCCAATATACGCATACAGCAGGAGGTAGCCGTCATGATGTCACAACTCCAGGAGCCCACCCGGACCGTCCTGGAGAAATGCTACCTTGAACAGAAGAAATATGCGGAGGTTGCCCAAGAAATGAAAATGAGCCACGACCAGGTGAAGCGACATATCTCCAAGGCATTGCGGCAGCTCAGAGAGAAGTTTGGCGGAACAAATCCCGATGACATCGCGTCCGATTTCGATTTATAAACGTATATATAGCTGATGAAGGTTGACAATTCACATAATGAGTCACGAGCTCTTGACGCTTTGATGAAGGTCATGAGGGCTTCCGACGATACTGAGACGCTGTCGCCGGAGGAAGAAGCGTCGATGCAGGAAGCCGGCACCCGCCACGACCTGTTTCTGTTGGCATCAGCTGAACGGGCGCTGACGGAACAGCATGTGCCCCTGCCCGATATCGACGCAGAGCTGGAACATATCGTTACGGCCTGTGGGCAATCTGTCCCAATGGCTACCGCCGAGGAGACATCGGTGAAGCGGCCTCATACCGTGCAGCGCTATGTCCTCTCAGCCCTCATCGGCGCCGCTGCCATGCTGGCGATCCTCATCGGTTACCATTTCTGGTTTGAGGCGCCTGCTGCCACCCCACAGACGCACCAGTCCGCACAACCAATGATTGTTGCCGAGACAGCGCAGGGACAGACGATGACCATCCACCTTGGCGACGGCTCGTCGATAACGCTCAACGAGAACAGCCGCCTCACCTACCCCCGGACTTTCCATGGTGGAGCGCGTGTCGTCAGGCTCACGGGCCAGGCGCTCTTTAAGGTCAGCCATGACCCCAACCATCCTTTTATCGTGCAGACAGCCCTGGTGAGCACGCGTGTCCTGGGCACCGTCTTCGATGTGAAAGCATATCAAGGCATGCAGACACGTGTGGCACTGGTCGAGGGCCGCATCATCGTCTCCGACAAAGGCGGCCGCCACGCCTGCAGCTTACATCCGGGACAGGCTGTACGAGCCGACGGCACAGGCAAGCTCATGGTGAGCCAAGTGAACACCGACATGGAGACTGCCTGGAGCGAAGGCATGATCTATTATGACAACAGACCGTTGCAGGATGTGCTGACCGACATTGCCCAACGCTATCACCTTGCCGTAACCTACCAGTCGGAGGACCTTCGACAGCTGCATGTCAATTTCGCCACGCACCGCGATGCCACCCTCGACGAGACCCTCGCACTTCTCAACAGCATGGGACACTTCCAGGTAGCACACAATGGTGCTTTGCTCACGGTGATGCCGCAGCGGGAATAGCCACCGGATGATACAAATCTCAACAAAAACAGCATAAAAACTATTTTTCTACTCTTTCTCTGCACCGATTTTCTTTCAATCACGTATTTATTTGTAAGAAACACGAAATATGTGCTTATGAGAGAAAGTGTAAGATTGAGTTTAGGCGTGCTGATGGCACTTACTGTCCTGACGGGACAGCCGGCATCGGCACAGGGCAATGCTCCCGTCAGGATAACGGCCAGCATGAAAGGAGTGAGCCTTGCCCAGGCTTTGAGAGAGATTCAGCGCAAGAGCGGAACGAAGATTCTTTTTGTTGTCGAGGACGTCAAAGGCTACACCGTCACCGCCAGTCTCCATGGGTTGTCGCCCCTCCAGGCTGTCGCCCGTGTCCTGGAAGGAAAACCGTTCACCTACACCCTGAACAATGGGTTCATCTCCGTGGCCCGCACTGCGTCGGCGGAGAAGCATTCGCCAGCCAATACTGCCGTTGACAATGAGAAGCTCCGACATGTGATGGGAACGGTCACCGATGCCCAAGGCGAGCCGCTCGTGGGAGCCACCGTCAACGTGCCGGGAAGTCCCTTCGGCACCGTCACCGACATCAATGGCAAGTATGAGTTTTATGTTCCTGCCGACTGTCATCAAGTGCAGGTAAGCTATGTAGGCATGAAGAGTGCCATGATGCCGTTGAGCCGAAAGGATGTTGCCAACAACTTCATTTTGAAAGAAGACAACAGCATGCTCTCAGAGATCGTCGTCACGGGTTATCAGACGCTGAGCAAGGAACGCACCGCCGGTGCGTTTGCCAAGGTCACCGGTGCCGATTTGCAGGACAAGCGCTTCAGCAGTCTCTCCTCCCTCCTCGAAGGTGAGGTGGCAGGCTACAACACACAGTCGAACCTCGTCCGCGGCATCACGACCATGAATGGTGTGGCGGCACCCCTCTATGTCGTCGACGGCTTCCCTGTAGAGAACACCAACTACACCAACACCGGCTCCTTGGAAGAGAACGTGCCCAACCTCAATATCGACGATATAGAGAGCGTCACCGTCCTCAAGGATGCGGCGGCCGCCAGTATCTATGGGGCACGCGCCGCCAACGGCGTCATCGTCATCACCACCAAGAAGGCACGCAAAGAAAAGAAGACGGACATCTCTTTCTCTACAAACCTTACCTGGCATCCTTACCATTACGACTACAAGCGACTGACCGACGCAGCCGACATCGTCAGCATCGAGAAACAGTGGGCAGCCGACAATCCCAATCTTCAGGGTGACGGGGCGGCTGATTACGCCAAAAGCATGTTGGAAAACAACGTCTACCAGAGCCAGGGCATACGTAACATCCTCAACTACTATGCGGGCAACAGCTCGTCGGAACAGTTGGAGAGCAACCTCAAAGCCTTGTCGGACAAAGGTTACAGATATTATAAAGATGTAGAGAAATATGCCAAGCGTACGGCTTTGTACCAGCAGTATCATCTCAGCCTGGGCAAGGCTACCGACTCCAACAACTTCATGGCCTCGCTGTCGTATAGAAACAATAAGTTCAACGACAAGTATAACAACGACAACAGTTGGACCCTCGACATCAAGGACCAGCTCGACATCACGCCCTGGCTGCATGTCACGGTGGGCAACTATGCCTATATGCAGCGCTTACAGGCGCAGACCTTCGATCCGCTCTCTGCCCCTTATACTTATGAGAGCTACGACGGACTGAAGAACGACGATGGCTCCAATACCACCTATTCCCAGGAGGACCGACTCAGCAAGAGCAACCTCAACATCATCAACAACTACGGCCTCTACAACCTCGACATCACGCCCTTGGACGAGCTGAGCCGCAATCTCGACAAGACCAAGAACTTCACCGAACGGGTCTATGGCAAGCTGGATGTAGACCTGTTTCCCTGGCTGAAATACAATGTCATGTTCCAATATGAGTACGCCACGATGCGCGAGCGCCTGCTCTACGACAAAGAGAGCTACTACGTACGCAATCTCGTCGACGCTTATGCCACCGATGACGGCAATGGCGGCACCACCTTCAACATCCCTTACGGCAACATCCTTTTCCGCGCCAACCAAGACCGTAAGGCGTATGTCTTCCGCCAGCAGCTGAACTTCGACCGCACCTTCGCACAGAAGCATAACGTAGTAGCCCTCATAGGCCATGAGGTGCGACGGACACTCCTCGACTACGACAACTCCACCCTTTACAACTATGACGATGACATGCTCAGCTATTCACCCGTCAACCAGGCACAGCTCAGTTCTGTCGCCGGGCTGATGGGAGGCTATGGCTTGAAGACGAGCAATTTTGCCTATCTGCGCAATACCGACAACCGATATATCTCCTTCTACGGCAACGCCGCCTACACCTATGACGACCGCTATGTCGCCACGGCAAGCATACGCTGGGACCGCTCCAACCTCTGGGGGACCAACTCCAAATATCAGAACAAACCAATCTGGAGCACCGGATTGGCCTGGAACATGGATAAGGAGCAATGGATGCGGGTAAGCTGGATAGACCGGCTGAAGCTGAGACTGTCTTACGGTATTGCCGGAAACGTGGCAAAAGACGCCGCACCCTACATGACGGCTTCCTACTATAACAACACCAACGTGGGTGGACAGTATGGCTCCATCTCCAGCCGTCCCAACCCCGACCTCAGATGGGAGAAGACCACGACAACGGATCTCGGCGTAGACTTCAGCCTCTTCCACGGACGTCTCAACGGCAGCGTGGACTACTACAACAAGCAGGGTTCCGACCTGCTGGCCAACACCATGGGCGTACCGACAGAGGGATGGGGATATTCCACATATATGATCAACAACGGCAAGATGCGCAACCGCGGCGTAGAGCTCTCCTTAGGGGGTGACATCCTGCGCCGGGGCGACTTCCGCCTCGACGCCACAGCCACCTACAGCTACAACAAGAACACCGTGACCTATGTCAACGTCACCGCACCGGCCTATTTCCTGCAGCTCGACTACCCTACCGCTTATCCCGTTATCGGCAACAGCTATTATGGCCTCTACGGATATGAGTATGCCGGACTTAGCAAAGACGGGCTGCCGCAGGTCTATGACGGTGAAGGCAATGCCGTGACTTATAACCCCGGCACCCTCGACGCCATCAAATATTATGGCACCACATCGCCGACAACCTTGGGAAGCATCAAGCTCGGAGCACACTACAAGGGTCTCGCCCTGTCGGTCCTGGCCACCTACATGGGCGGCTACAAGGCGCGAAACACCGATATGCCGATGTTTGAAAACAGCTACAACTCGGCAAGCTACAGCTACCTTGCCAAGATTGCACCGGTCAACAAAGCCATCATGAACGCATGGACGCCTGACAACACAGCCTCATCCGTGCCAAGGATGATCTTCGGAGAGAGCGACCTCTTCACCTACGACAGCAGACAGATCTACTACTACAGCTCTGCCAACATTCTGAACATGAGCCACTGGAGTCTGAGCAATATCTCGCTGTCATACACGCTGCCCGCTGCTATCTCACGCAAGGCTCATCTGTCAAATGTGCGGCTGCAGTTCGACGTGGAGAACGCGGCAACGATCGCCCACGGTAAAGCGGCCAGATTTATGCTCAATGCCTATGAGGCTCCCAACTATGTTTTCGGACTTTATTTAGACTTATAATCACCATGAACAATAAGATATTTCATTCCGCAGCCTCGCTGCTTGCCGCGCTGGCCATGCTGACGAGCTGCTCCGATTATCTCGACAATGTACCCAAAGGCGAGAAGATCCCCACCACGCTCTCCGATTTCACGGAACTCATGGCGGATGAATACACCAACCACCGTGAGGATATCACGCAGGCTTCCATCCTGCTCAACGACCGATATGTATCACAGTCATACCGCAGCTACTATCCGCTCTGGAAAGCAAACTATTTCTGGGATACGTCCATCGACCGCGTGAAAGAGAACAAAAGCGATGAGACAACCTATTATAACGGCTATGCCGGCATCTCCACCGCCAACCTCATCCTTGAGAATGTAGAGACGGCCACCGAGGCCACCGAGGAGGCGAGAGCCGCAGCGGCAGCACAGGCCCGCTTTCTCAGGGCGAGCCGTTATCTGACCCTCGTCAATTTCTATTGCCGGCCCTACAACGCTGCTACTGCTGCCACCGATGGCGGCGTACCGGTCATCACCAGTGCCGATGTCGGTGCGGCATACACACAGAAAAGTGTGCAGGAAGTGTACGACTTCATCCTCGAAGACCTTACGATGGCGGTCAGCGACCTGCCGGAGAAGTCGGAGAACGTGCTCTATGCCAACAAAGCGGCAGGATATGCCCTCTTGGCACGCACCTATCTCAACATGGGCAACTACACCGCTGCCCTCCAGAATGCCAACGAGGCGCTGAGCCGTAATGATACCCTCTACGACTGGACGGCCTATTACGACGAACACAAGACTGCCATTACCTCGGAAGGTGTTTACCTGTCTACTGAGTCGCCGATGGGACATGACTGGTGCGAAAACTACTATTTCTGCCATGGCAGCAACAGCTACAGCGGCTCAGAGCCTCAGGTGAGCGTGTGGCGGGCTGCCCGCTTCGAACAGGGAGATGCCATGTTTGCATCCAGATGGAAGCTACGCACCGTAGGAGCAGAGACCTATTACAAGGGACTGTTAAGCGGATACTACAACAAAGGCGGGCTCACCACCACGGAGATGTGGCTTGTCAAAGCTGAATGTCTCGCCCAGCAAGGCGACATCAGCCAAGCCATGGAGATCGTCAACAAGGTCAGGGCAAAGCATATTCTGCCCGATCACTACCAGCCCTGGACAGCCACAACGGAGGAGGAGGCCGTAAAGGCGGTCATCAAAGTGAAATGCAACGCCCTCGTTCAGACCATCGTGCCTTTTATGGACCGTAGACGGTGGAACCAGGACAGCCGCTATGCCGAGACTTTCTCAAAGACAGAGGACGGCAACGACTACTCGTTGGCACCAGACAGCTATATGTGGGTTATGCCTTTCCCACAGGGAGCCATCGACAACCCGGGCAACGGAAGCATCAAGCAGAACGTTGATAAATAAAACACTGATAAATAAAACGCATGACATTATGAAGGAAAAGATCTTATCTGTCTTGTTTGCCGCCACAGCACTGACCGTATCGGGTCAGAGTGAGGTGACGGTGACTCCTGCCGGGCTTGCCGACGGCACTGTGGTGGAAGCCTCTTTAGCCAGTACCCACAGAACGGAGAAACCCCTCGCCTCAGCAACGGTCAGCGGAGGCCGGTTCACGATGACACTGCCCGTTGTGGAGCCTCGCTATATCGCCTTTGGCGTAAAGGGAGCCAACGGTCACTTCCTCAACCTGATGACAGGAAAAGGTGAGAAACCGTCCGTCAACGTTGAGGTCAGCAAGCAAGAAAACAATGGTGTCACCTGGTACCAAGGCAAAAACGTCGTGGTTAAGGACAGTCCGCTACAGGCTGAATATGAGCTTAGGATAGGAGGCTGGCACGAAGCCCTGGACCGTATGTATGACGACTACCACAAAGCCGTGGACCAGCCAACAGCCAACGATACCGTCTTTGCTCGACTTGAGAAGCTCTTCTTCACCACCGTGGAACGGACCTATAAACGGATTGCTGCCGACAACAAGGATTCCTGGTGGGGTCCCTTCTCCATGCTCAACCTTTACAATTACTTCACGCCGGACAGCAAGACGGACTGGAACCTGTTCTCCGACAGTGCCAAGAACAGCTTCTATGGACAGATCCTCGACGCGCAGGTCAACCCCAAGTCTTTTGTCGGACAGCTCTACCCGAGCTTCTCTTTTACCGATGCCAAAGGCAAGAGCCAGAAGTGTCAGGCTGCCACTAAAGGCAAGAAGTATCTGCTCATCGACTTCTGGGCCAGTTGGTGTGTCCCCTGTCGTAAGGAGATACCCAACCTCAAAGCCGCTTATGCCAACTACAAAGACAAGGGTCTGCAGATCATCTCTGTTTCCATAGACCGTAGCGAGACAGCCTGGCAGAAGGCCCTGGCTGCAGAGAAGCTACCCTGGCCCAATGGCATAGACAAGAGCGGCGCAGCCGACACCTATCGTGTACAGACCATCCCCGCCATGTTCCTCGTTGACCTGGCTTCCGGCAACATCATAGCGGAAAACATCCGGGGCAAGGCGCTGCAGGATAAGTTGGCTGAGCTGATGCCTTAATCGCTCTCCAACGATCCAGGCAACGATCGAGGCAATGATACAAGAAACAAAGCCGCATGGTACTTGACCATACGGCTTTGTCTATATTGGAGAGGGACGGGACTATTGTGTGACGGCTGTGATGAGTGCGCCCACGGCAGCTCCCACGGCAGCAGCCACTACGGTGCTGGATGCCGTGTCAACGCGACGCGGACGGGGATCACGCGGCGGGACGGCAGCTACCACTTGTACAGGACGGGGATTGTCCTTCACTACATACACGCGGTCGGGAGTGCGATCGGGAACGCGGTCGACAGTAACGGCCGGCCTCAAAGGTGCAGAGCGGCGGTCGGCGGTTCTCACCATGTCCTGTCTCACCTCCTGACGGACACGGTCATTGCGCACGTCGTTCTGAGCATTGCTATTCACTGAGCCAAGCAGCAGCATGGCTGCGATAAAGCTGAAAATCATCTTTTTCATAGTTGTCATTTTTTAATGTTCTACATCTCGTGATTAGCTCAGAGATTGATTATCTGCCATTGGGAGAATGGTCAGGGGTCATCTTCTTCGTTGAATCACGCTGCAAAGTTACGCTAAAAAGCAATGCCGCAACTGTGGTAAATCCCTAAAGCATCCATGGAGTTTTCCTAAACAGGATGGGAGTTCCCCTCATCATGTGTAAAACCTGCCGACAGCCATGCCCGGGACACATAAAAGGTTTTTATAAGTTTTTGTTGAAAAAAGATGAGATATGTCAGCCGTAGCATCGTGGGAACTAACGCTTGCAACAATAAAGCAGGGATATACACAATAGGGCGGGGGAAACCCGCCCTACGATGGGAATGGCTTAATAGTTACCGCCCCGCACAGTAAACCCTAAAAATCAAAACACCTAAATCTTTTCACTATGTCACAAGAAAGCAAGAAAGAGACCTGGAAGCTTATCATCAACATGGTCATCTCCATCCTCACCACCATCGCCACGACCTTCGGCCTGACCAGCTGCCTGTAGGTACCACCCTACCTCGGCGAGGACATTCCCACGTCTCCGGTATTCCCACACGGCCGCAGAGATCATCAGGCCGCAGAGGAGCAGCTTTTTAGAGACAGAGAGCACAGACCGTCGATCCTGAAAAGAAACGGTGACAGCATTTTATTTTATCACTGTACAGAGCTTTCGCACATCCTCTTCAAACGTCTCTTTGTGGATGGCCCGGCCTTTCATCATGGAACGGTAATTGTAGATGGTCTGCAGGGAGAGAAACAGCAGATCGGCTATCTCCTGGTTGCCTTTCACCCCAAGGCGCATGAGTGCATAGATCCGCAACTCTGGCGTAAGCTCGTGAGGCAGACTGACAGATATCTGTGCAGAAGGAAGGAGAAGACCATTGAATTCCGTGATGAAAGAAGGATAGAGATCCAGAAAAGCCCGGTCGAACCGGTGTATGAATGTGGCAGCATCCTCCTCAGAGATTCGCGACGAGGTGATCATGGTCAGCAGATCCTGCGACTGGTTGGTTTTAATCTTACGTTTGACGAGCGTCTGATATTTCTTCAACTTGTCTATATATTTAGCACACAGGTCAATATAGAGCTGAGCCAGACCTTCCCGCTTGCGGTTGGTATCCTCCAGTCTCTCATTGCTCTCCTGCAATTGACCGTTTGTACGCTCTAACTTGTTGTTCATCCTTTCCAGCCGCAACTTGTGTAGGCTGAGCAGGTTGTTTTGCTTTTTGATGAAAATCAAAGACAACAATACGATGATGGAAAGTATGGCCAGCAGCACAAGCCCGAAGGATATCCGTGACTTCTGACCTTGTATTTTCTCGGTATAAGCACTGAGAATGGTCGGGAACTTGTGGGCAATCTCCAAGATGCGCAGCCGATCACCAAAGAACTGCGCATCCTCCATCGCCACATAGATATATCGTGTCGCCCGGTCTATATTGTCGCCTTTCTCAAAAACATACATGGCCAATTCCTGTATGGCAAGATTTTCTTTCAAGGGTGTAAGCATGTCCGAGATGGCAGCTCTGCAACACCATTCCACATACTTTCCTTTATTAGCCTGTGATTTGTAATACCATGCCAGGTCGTACGCTGTGGACGCGTATAGCTTGGATCTTACGGGTAGTCTTCTAATGAGATTACTACGGACACGAAAAGCCGTTTTTTGATCCTTACGAACAATCGCGTACATCTGCCCTTCCAGATACAGGTATTCGGGCGATTGCTTGTCAGCCAGGTTCAATGCAGCCATAAGGCTCTCTTTCATCTTTTGCCTGTAAACAGGCTTGAGAGATTTGTTGCTGCTGTATTGGTCACAAAACATATAAAGCCAAAATCGGGCCATATGATATTCATAGCGCAACTGATGGTTCAACTTGACCGTGTCAAGCATTTGCAGATTGTGCTCGCCCTCAGCATAATATCCGCCAAGGGCACACAGATAGGCTTGATGAATGATGGCCAATTGCCGGTAATAGTCATCTCCTAATCGCGCTGCCAAGTTTTTCTCCCGCTCCGCCCATGCCATGGCGGAGTCGTAGCGGAAGGTAAAATATTCTTTATATAAGCTGTCAGTGATGTGCAGCTTCGCCTTTCCGTCATTCAGCGAGTTCACCGTCTTTAGTAAAACAGACAACTTCCGTTCCTTTTGCTTCTGCACCTGCTTCCGTTCCTGGATCGCCTCATCAAGACGATCCAGCCAATAGTTGTCAGCGAAGGCAGTACTGCAACCGAACACAACGGATAGGAAAAATACGATTAATCGCGGCATAGATTGATTTCATTTATTTCCGTTACAAAAATATAAAGAAAAGCAGATTTTAGCAAAACTTACTTTCTACTTTTATGTATTTTTAATAATAAGCTAAGTGTCAGACTATTACAAGAATTATCCCCAAGGCAAAACTTACATTGAGCTTACGTATAGCTACAACCAAGCGAATTCCTCCTTAACTTTGCAGCGAATCTAAAAAACAGGAAGTATAATATCATTCTTAAATACAAATTTATATGAGACAAAGACTTCTTTTCATCATGGTGGCTCTTTGGACTTCGCTACACCTGATGGCTCAAACAGCCATTACGGGCAACGTGAAGGATGTAAGTGGTGAGCCAATCATTGGTGCCAGTGTGATGGTTGCAGGTACCAACAATGGATGCGTTACCGATTTAGACGGTAATTTCTCACTGAAAGTAGACAAAGGTAAGGAACTAAAGTTTCCCACTTGCCATTTTACTGGCTTTCGCGAATAATCAAACATTGCAATATACTGATTGACAATCTATTAACATTTCGCAAATAGAAGTT
>ONBC01000111.1 GCA_900315955.1 uncultured Prevotella sp. | reverse complement strand
CGTCCTCAGCGCTTCCACCTTCTGTTTGTTTTTGTGCAAGTCATTCCATGCAAGGAAAACGCCGACGGCGGCCAGGATGACGGCAAGGAGCGACAAGAGAGTATTCTTATAGTTTCTCATACTCTTCCTCCGCATTAAAGCACGGGCAGGCCTTTACCCACTCCGATGGTTCTATTTTCCCGTCGTGGTTGACATCCGGCGACAGGTCGCGGTGTCCGCAGATACGGGAGCCGGGAAACTGCTTCTTCAGCTTCCGCAGCAGGTCGGCCAGTGCCCTGCGCTGGGCCGGCGTGCGTGTGTCCTTCGCTGTCTTGCCGTCCTTAGCCAGTCCGCCAACATACGCCACACCGATCGAGTTGGCGTTGTGGCCATACACGTGGGCACCCACTTCAGACACGGGTCTCCCGGCGTGCACGCTGCCGTCCCTGTATACTACATAGTGATAACCAATACTCTTCCAGCCCTTGGCGCGGTGCATCCTGTCAATGTCTGCCACGGTAACGTCGCGTCCTTCGGGCGTGGCGGTGCAATGGACTACAATCAGATTAATTTTTCTCATCCTTATGTTTGTTTAGTTTGTCATCCACATACTGCTTCACGTCGTTCTTCACCTGGCCCATCTTGGTATTGATTGCGAGCGAGATGCCGAAAATGGAAGCAGCATATACAAGTGCCTGGGCAATATACCTACAAGTGCCTGGGCAATATACCATAGCACAGAGTCCTCAATCTTGTAATGGTTCAGGAAGAAACATATAAAGGCGAGGACCACGGCGGAGACAATCATCGTCACGGCCGTGGAGTACTGTATCTTTTCTTTCGTGTCCGGTGTCATAATAATTTTATTTTTGTGTACATCGCAAAGATAGACAATAAAAAGCGGGCACAAAAATACGGCACCACAGCCACCATGGACCGTGATGCCGTACGTACATATAGATGGAATGGAAAAAGCTATTCCTTTATGCCAAGCCACTTGCGAGCCTTGGCCGATGCGGCATCCGCAAAGTCGCAGTATGCCTTCCATTGGTCAGCGTATTCCTCCGGGGTGGTCTGGTAGTGGCGCTGCAGGGCCAGCTCCTCGCTGAGCTCATACTTCGTGCGCATGATGGCGTTGGCCACTTCGTGCAGATCGGTGATGTCGGCGCAGTCGCGGATATAACCACCGTCGCCTTCCTCACCCTCATACTGGTACGCCGTATAGGTCGGCGGGTCTTTCTCGGCTCCCTCCTCTCGCTCAGGCTGATAGTTCTCGATGACGGTCTCGTTGGGATAGAGGATAGCCCGTCCGTCATCGTACTTCATAATGCTTCGCTGCTCTCTGTAAACAGCTTTGTGTAGTCCTGCCATAGTTTTTCTTTTTATGTGAATTTAAAGAATGTCTGTCCGTTTTTACCTTGAAACTGTTGTATCACTGTCGGGCTTGGCAGATCCTCTTTCGAGAAGTCATTCATTGCCTGGTCGATGAGAATCTTCGATCCCGTAAAGCTGTAATATTCCGCATCTATTAAGGTGGGATTGCCTTGTGCGTCCTTGATCTTCTCGAACTCATAGCGCTCGACTGTCTCACCGGTCTCGTCTGTTTCCTCAATGGTTCGTAGGATCTTCTTGAAACGAATTGCGAGCACCTTCCCCGGCTTCTGCTGCAGAACATCGTGTATCATGCCGTTAGAGTCAGGCATTCTCACCGATATTTGTGTCTTCTCTATCTTAGAATCTTCTATCAAATAGTCGAGAAGGAAGATTTTCTTATTCCATGTATGTGGATCACCCCCCCCCGTTAACATTTGTTAATATTTTGCAGATCGTTGAAAACTTCACTTTCTGCTGAGCCACCATTCCTTGAAATGGTGCTTTCACTCGCTTGTTCTTAATGATTTTCCCTAATGATTTTTCCATTCCTATAGATTTGAAAAGATGAATACAGTTTTTCTGCCTTTCTTGAAGAGTCTGTTCACATGCCTGCATAGATCCTGCTTGTTACGTTTTCCAAGCATTACCCTGTCATGATAGAACACATACCCTATGATACGTATTCCTGTCCATGTTGGCCTTACCGCATAGTCTTTATTGACGATGACATGATAGTCACGTGCCAGGATCATGATGGACAGCGTCTTCACTATGCCGAGGACGGCTTTGTCAGCGTGTCGTATGATGATATTATCAACGAAACGTGTGTAGAAAGGCAGTCCTTCCTCGACGTATGCTCTGAATTTCTGAGAAAGGAATGCCGGCCCCCTGCAAAGGTCCTCGTAGTCTTCCTGCGTGGACGCATTGACGATTCGGGACTCGATGTACTTGCGTGTCCATAAGGCGAGCTTATCATTATCCTTTCCGATGTCGAAGAAACGCATGGCGAGCCTGTCGAAGTCTGCAAGATACAGTTGACCATATATCTGAGACACCTTAATTCCTAAGGGAGCCCCATTGTTATAGCTGTCAACCACCTTATATAATATTCTCTGTAGTCTGCCGGGTTTCACCTTGCGTGAAATCTGTCTTTTGAGAATGGCATGGTCCATCAGTGGAAAATAGTGATGGGCATCCATGGAAAGGTAATACATACAGTCTTCCTGAGAATGGGCGAAGAGTTCATTACGCAATGATCTCAGAAGAGCTTTCTGCCCCATATTCGGCCTAACTGCCGGTACCTGCCATGCAATGTAGTCATATAGACTTTTTTCGTATGGCCGTACGGCTGCTGCCTCCAGAACATGGTCATCTATTGGAGCCTTCGCAAGTTTTCGCGGCTTCCTCTCAAAAACGTTTTTCTCTATATATGGAGAAGGTTGCCACGTCTCATCTATCAGTTGTCCAAGCACACGTTCAAGATTCCGTCCCATGCTCCTTGGATATTATCTAAGGTGGCATCCTCTCCCATGTCATGTATTCTTCTCATGATGGGTTGTTGGATTACTGCTAAAATCTGGATCTTTGTCGGGGTCTGTGGATAACTGTACAAGTCTGCAATACTTGCACGACGGGTATGACGCTCACGCTTGGCTACGAGTCTCGCCGTCATCTTTCGATGTGTTTTCCCTATGGGGAAGGTTCGTTCCTCGTCTCAGAATAGTATTGTTGAGGGCAGCCCCGTTGTTCGCCCTGGCATTCCCGGAGGCCGCGAAGGCCGGAGCTAAGGAATTCCACCTACAAGATGAATTTTCAACTTGCGGTTGCAAAATTACAACTTTTTTGTGAAACAACATGTCAAAGATCGCTTTTTTATTTTGCTGTATGTTTTATCTATTGCAATATACGTCGAAGGCTTCCACCCCCTCCGGCTTCGCCGCCCCTCATAAAATCGGGGCGGAGCCGTGCCTTGATGGCACGGCTGGTGTCCTTTGTCTCCACGGGTCCGCGTTTGTCCGCCCTGTCCGCCTATGCTTGCCAGAAGGGCTCTGTGTCCCAGTCTTCCGCTGCTTCGCAGAGGGCAGCCCCGTTGTCCGCCCAGGCATTCCCGGGACCATTGTTGCCACGGAGACACCCATCGCCCGCATGGCCGCCATAGTTCGCAGAGCCGAGAGCCATAAGGCCGCGAAGGCCGGAGGTGAGACCATTATGGTAGAATCCGTCGGCGAAGAATGTAGACTCGCTGCCGCCAAACTCCGTAGGGAACATCAGTAAGCCTTTCTGGCTCATCTTCTTTCCGAAGTACCAGCCTTCTGTCATTGCCGGTATGGTACCCAACTGCCGCATACCCTTCTTGGTGTCTGTTTCGACGGGTGTCTTGTCCCAAATCCGTTGTGCATAGACATTAATTGTCTTATCTGCATTATAGGTGATATTGCATCCGTGCATCATCTCCCATACATAATGATAGAAGTTCTTCAGTCCGAAGAAACACGGGATGTTCTTAATGGTCAGCTTCACCGTACTTCCCTCTTTCACGTCGACGGAGAATACTCCTGTTGCGTCTCCCTTGTCGGCGAGTGCGTCGATGTCAAGCGTAGCATACTGATTGCCAAAGGGCGTGTTGACGTTGTCAACGCCCATACCCAGTCCGCCTTGATGCAGTCCGTCCTTTGTCAGCGTGGCATTGTAAGGTGCCTGGATATTGCGGTTATGGAAGATGATGCGGCAGAGCATGCCGACGACATACACAACAGGGAACATCGTAGCTCCCCATCTGCCGCCGTTCTTCTCGGCATATCGCTGCAAGTTGTTCTCTGGAATGTTAACAACTGGCTTGCCAAGTAACGTGTTCCAGGCGGCATCATTGTCCGCCACGTTGTTGCCGCCACGGTACTGTGCCGTGCGGTTGCAGTAGCTCACAAGGATATTGTTCGTGCGGTCGAGGGCCGAGGCTCCGGCGCACGCTGTACTGAACACGGGGATCTTGTAGTTCCACCGGCCGGAGATGGGCGCTGTCGAGACGGCCTCGTAATCGTAGGTCTCATCCTCCCATGTGGCATAGTAGAACGGGATGCCTATTCCCCACTGGTAATGGCCCATGCTGCCGTCGAGCTTTGCCACGCCGCCATTTGCAAACTTAAAGTGGCTGTCAGCAGCGAGTTTCCGACGCGAGTGGTCGTTCTGTACGAGGTAGCCGCCCAGCCCGAGGATGCTGGGCAGCTGCGCCAGCATCTGCAGGTCGCCGATCGGCTCTCCTTCCGGCGACGAGTTGTCCTTGCGCCAGCGGCACCCGCAATATGGTATCTTACTCTGTACTGCCGAGATAGGCACAAAGGCCGTCTTCTGCGCTGCTGGGTCGTAGCCCATCATACGGATATTCGCATTTATGTTCGCGAAATCCTCAATCTTGTCAATTTTCGTTGTGTCCATATATTTTTTATACGTTATAGTTAAATAAGAGGGTCGTTCTATTGATAATTCCCCATCTTGTATATTTGGTGGAGTTGTAAATAACGGGCAAGCCCATAAGGTGAACTACGCCTCCTGTGAAGTTAATGCTGGTATATCCGTTGAAGTGTCCGGTCATTCCTGCATCTCCTTCTCCGATAAGGTATGCTCCTCCACTCTTGACGGTTATACTTTTGGTTCCGGACCTCGTTGAAGGTGCATTATTACTGTCCATGAGGTAGACGTGCTTTCCTATATATTCTTTATCATAGGGAAGATGGATTAACACCTGTTGTCCGGCTGCTCCTACATTAACGATGATACTTAAATCGTTGACCAGAGTATATTCGCGATCGCCGTTCTTAATTGCATCGCTTTCTGTCAAGTCTTTATAGTTCACATTGATGGATTCAGCATCTATATCTCCAAAGACATGCGCTTTTCTGAGCCAGGCTTCTCCCCTTAGGAAGTCGAGACAGATATTCGGCGCGAAACCATTGCCGATATGCGGAGTAGGATCACCGTCAAAAGCCTTATAGTCAGTACTCTCATTATTATTACCGTCAAGTCCATATTGCGACATCATATAGTCACCGCTGAACACTGCAGACGCTATCTTGCCGAAGTCCACCATCAGCAGCTGGGCAAGAAGCAAAGGAACCTTCTGCTGTTGCTTCCACGCGCTGTTGCTTCCCGACGGCTCGTTGTCTTTCAGAGTACCCTCCTTGGAGGGGTAGTAGAAGAACTGATCTCCGCCGTGGCTCACGAGGGGCACAACCTGCGCACTTCGCACATACGACACACCCGACTGCCACTCGCCGGCATAGTACAGCATAGGGCCGACGCTGCCTCGCAGGTCGTCGGCACCGTCGACGAAGCCGGTGGCCACCATGCCCTCCTCGAGCTTCGGCATGCAGATGTCGGCTTGTACCTGCTCGCCGCTCATCGGGGCGGGGAGCAGGCGGAACAGGACATACTCGTTGTCGGCGAAGGTCTTTGTAGGACTGTAGTACGACTTGGTCTTGAACGTGATGGTGTGCTTCTCAAACTCCCACGAATAGGCGTTGAGGGAGAACCCGCAGGCGGCGTCGCTGCCAAGGCTCGTCGCCACGCCGTCGACATAGCCCTGCACACTCGTGTCCACGCAGGAGGGATAGACATAGGTGTCCAGCACTGCGCCCTTGTCCGACACACGCACCCAGTTCAGCGTGGCAGTGCCGTAGTCCACGCTGCCACGGTCGCTGTCACCGGGGTAGAGATAGCCTTGAAGGAGGTACTCACCGTCACTGGGGACGGTGAAGTCGACGGTAATCGACTTATCGCTGGTGCTGTTGGTAAATCCGCTTGTCGACCACGTCCATTCTTTGTTGTAGACGAAGACGCGAAGCTCCTTGCCCTTGTTCAAGGCCGTCGAGCTGATGCGGCCATTGAAGACAAGACGGTACTGGTGGCCTGAGAAGAGGTAGAGCTTCTGTTCGGCGAATCCGTAGTTGCTGCTGGTCACGTTTGTCCAGATGGCGTTCACGCCAAGTCTCGACCAGAACGACAGGGTGTACCACGTCGAGGGCTTGAGCTTGCGTATCGTGACTCCGTCCCAGACAACTTGCTGGAGCATTTCCTTCCATTGGCTCTCGCTGTAGCGGCGCGTGTTGCGGTCGCGGTAGTAGTTTCGGCCGTTCTGCCCGCCTTTCTCGATATGGGCGTAGGGATCGTCATCCGCCACAGGATGGTACTGGCTCCTCTCCGACCATCCGCCCAGGTGGTCGGTATCGCGGAATGCAGCGTTGTCCAGCAGGTTGGGGTTGCAGCCGCTCTGGTAGGTGGCCACAAGCTCGGGGGTGGAGTACTCTGTGCCGCTCTTCGTATATACGGTCTTCACGCAACGCCATACGTAAGGCATCTGCTCGGTGGGAGCGGGGAACGTCGTCGACCAGCCGCTGTAGCTGTCATACGACGGCACGCTGGTGCGGTAGGTGAGCAGGAAGAGGCTGGTCTGGGAGACGATACCGTTGCCAGCATCACCTTTATCGCCCTTATCGCCTGTATCACCTTTGTCGCCTTTATCGCCGGTATCACCTTTATCTCCCTTTTCACCTTGCTCGCCGGTGAGTCTAACGTATGTGGGCTCGCCGTCCTTAGTTGTCTCGTCACTGTATTTCTGTACCTTCATCCAGAGATACGGCCATTGCGTGGTAGGCAAAAGAGGTTGATCCTGCCAGGTACTTTGGTAGAGATTGCCCGGTTCCACTGTCGAGCCGTCCGAGGTGAGATCTGAAGACAAATTAAAGGTGTAGTCTGTCCATGGCCCGGCACCTCCTTTCTCACCGACGATGCGGAACCATTCCGAGAAATCGCTTTCGGTTGTCATTTTCGTACGCATCCACTCGCATCCGTCGGAAAATTTATTGCTGATCGTTGAGGTGTCAGGACTTCCGTCGCTCTGACTCTTGCAATACTGTACCTCAATACCGTCGCCATCAGTAAAGGGGGAGATGGTAACCATGTCGAGTGGAGTAGTGCCACCCTCCTCTACGAGTTCCACGCTCTTGGTAAGTATGGATCTCTTGGCGATGGTAAGTGTCAATGGGTTGTTGGTATTGCTCTTTCCGTCCAACAACCAGTGCAGTTTGTCTGTCAGTGTAGCTTTCTCGCGCTTGCTGCCGGTAATCTTTACGGCTGAAAGCGTGATGACAGCAGCACCATTTGTCACGTTCGGCGTGGTGTCCGAGCATACGATACGGTACATCACCGCGTCGTTGCTGATATTGTCGTAGGTCAGCGTCTTCTCCGTCACGTCGGTAACGGTGTTGCCGTCGTTGTCGGTAAACGAGAAGATGAAGGTCCAGCCTGTGGACAGCTCGCCTGTCGAGCGCTTATAGACCTTTGGGTTGTAAGTAACCGTCTGGCCGACATTCACGCCCTGCGTGGGGATGCTGCGGCCGATGTCGATATAGAACGGGTCTTGGATGTCGGTCGCCTCGGCTGTGCCGATATACGTCTGACTGTTGTACTTGGACAGGCAGCGGAAAAGCTCTGCGCCCTCCACGCCGGCATTGTGGAGCTTCAGCGTCTGACCGTTCACCTCCTGCATGTCGTCGATGGTGGTCATGTCCTTCCACACACCGCTCTCGTTGCGCTGCCACTGATACTGCGCTCCGTCCACATTGATACCGGCACGCTGCAGGTTGGCTGTGAACTGTACCCAGTCGTTATCGTTCGACAAGACATTGTCGCCGCTGCCATCCGCGCCC
>ONBC01000115.1:4025-4359 GCA_900315955.1 uncultured Prevotella sp. | reverse complement strand
TGTCCACAAGCCTATGCTACATACCTTTGGCTTGTACGACAACCAGGAGATAGCCTATTTCTCGGTTCACAATATGGGGCACTATCAGATGCTGAGCGCTGCCGTGACGGCCTCACCGACATTCAGTTGGTATCAGCCTTCCTGGGAGATAGACTATTCCCAGTTATTCTTCCGTGAGCCTACAAGTCTCTGCTCCCACCATCCCTCGTTTACTTTCGTGCTTCGCAACAGCCTTGTCTTTCCCCATGGCTGGATGGCGGGCATCGACTTCTATGGCTACACCGACAGCTATGAACCGATGCGGCGGACAGCAGGTCTTGTGACCGTGGATGCA
>ONBC01000115.1:0-3970 GCA_900315955.1 uncultured Prevotella sp. | reverse complement strand
TCACTGTGACTTATAACTTCAATGCCACACGCAGTCGCTACAAGGGTACCGGTGCAGGAAACGAAGAGAAGAAGAGACTGTGAGGATGTCAAGAGGAGAGATATGGAGACGGTTTGGAATCGATGATATAGGCGGCTGTGTGGCCGCTTTTATATAACCATTCAGTTTAGGCCGTCCTGTAATCAAACAAAAAAGACTGAGTTGTTATCGGCATAGCCTTAATTTGTTAATCATAACTAAAACTTTGGCTCATTTCCTCTTTTTCATAAATCATACTTTATAAATTTACTATATTTGCCGAAGGTTTTAATTACGATTTATGGAAAAGCTGATAGAACGTCCGTATTATATCAATATGGTTACAATGTTGTGATAATATTTTAGCGTTCTCATTTCTCACGGCCAAGATAGTCAAAATATCGACACGCACCAAGAGAAACAGCAAGTTTTTCAGTCCTACCCCGGGTTAAGATTATACGGTGCCTCCACTTCCCGCTCTTTATTGTAAGGGAGATTACAGAGCAACGGAGGCAGACCTAAAAAATCAAAATTATTACCTTCACCATGGAGTTTTCTTGTGATAAGGTGGTATCTTTGCACGACATGGAAACAAGACAGCAACGCAAAGACAATTATCATCACGAAGCCGCAGGCCTTCAACAACGTATCAGCAACCTGAAAGCCCGAGGGCGCGGTTTCGTAACAGGAGAGATAGCTTCTTTCCTCGGCCTCATAGCGTTCATCGCCACCATCACCCTCAGTGAATCAGAATTGCTGAAAGCAGTAGAGGGTGTACTTGCTGCCGTCATGGCTGTATGTTATATCATCATTCGCAATAAAGACACTAAAAACAGCCGGCGCATCACAGAGCTGGAACAGTTGCGGCTCGCTTATCAGCAGGAAGAGGCTGCGTTAGGCGGCGACTTCGCTGCCTTCGACGACGGGGAGCGCTATGTGGACCCGCAGCATCCTTTCACCTATGACCTCGACATCTTCGGCCAGGAGAGTCTCTACCAGCGCATCAACCGCACGGTGACGACCCTGGGTGCCGGACGCCTGGCGGAGAGCCTCAGCAGGGTGGACAGGCATAAGACAATCCAGGAGATCGACCGATACCGCGAGGCCATCAACACGCTCGCAGCACCAGACCTCTCAGACTGGCGCATGCGGTTTATCTCCTGTGGAGTGAAGGGCAAGATCGACACCGATGCCATCCTCCTGTCGTTGCCCCACCTGCAGAAGATCACGATTCCACATTATCTCAGCGGCCGTGGCATCAAGGTCGCGGCAAGCCTCTTGTCGGTGGGTCTCATCGCAAGCATCATTGCCGCCATCTACCAGCTCGTCAACCCCATGCTGCCCATTCTCTGGGTGTTTGTCAACTTCTTCCTGGTGGCAGGCCTGGCGGGAAGCTATCTGAACCGGATGCTCACTGTCGGCAACAAGCTCCGCAACGAGATGCAACCGCTCATGCGCGTGGTCAGACTCATCGACGAGATTGAGCCAGGGCACTCTACCTTAATAAAAGAAGATGTTGACCAGCTGAAAGAAGCCGCCAGCTCTTTCGAGATGCTCACTGACATTGTTGAGACCCTGATCCTTCGTACCAGCGATGCCTACAAGTTCTTTGCCGATGCTTTCTGCCTTCGCGGCTTCTTCCTGGCGAACAAGTTTTGCAGCTGGCGCGCGATGGCCTGCTCCAACCTCACCGTATGGATCGATGCCGTGACAGACCTCGACGTGCTCGTCTCCATGGCGCAGATGCGCTACGATCATCCCGAGGCAGGGTCTGCGACAATTATAGAGAAGGAGGGGAGCGAGGAACCCATATATTACGAGGCAAAAGGCTTGTGGCATCCGTTCCTCGGGGCGAAAGCCGTACGCAACGACTTCTCCATCCGCGACGGCAACTTCTACATCGTCACGGGAGCGAACATGGCGGGCAAGAGCACCTTCCTCCGGGCGCTCGGCGTGAATTATATCCTCGCGATGAACGGCATGCCGGTCTTTGCCGAGCGTCTCACCGTCTCGCGCTTCAAGCTTTTCAGCAGTATGCGTACCTCCGACGACCTCAGCCATGGCATCAGTTATTTCAACGCCGAACTGCGGAGGCTGGAGCAGATGATCCAGTTTATAGGAGCCCCCACCCCATCTTCTTCCCACACCCTTCTTATCCTTGATGAGATTCTCAAAGGCACCAACTCGCTTGACAAGCTCAACGGCTCACGCATGTTCCTCCGCGCTATCAGCGACAAGCCCGTGGCAGGCATCATCGCCACACACGACCTTGAACTGGCAAAGATGGAGCAAGAGAGCCCGCAGTTTCACAACTGGTGCTTCGAAATAGCATTGGGCACAGATGTCACCTACCCCTATAAGATAACGCCGGGTGTAGCAAAAAACCAGAACGCTACGTACCTCCTATCAAGAATTTTGTGTAATTTTGCCACGAGATAAAAGAAAAAACGTTCTAAATGGAAAGACCTACACTCACAAACAAGCAGTACGTACTGCCGTTTATTCTTGTCACCACCCTCTTCTTTCTTTGGGGATTTGCGCGTGCCATCCTCGACGTGTTGAACAAGCACTTTCAGAATGCGCTCGACATCTCCATGTCGCAGTCGGCCCTCATCCAGGTGACGACCTACCTCGGCTATTTCATCATGGCTATCCCTGCAGGCTGGTTCATCAACCGCCACGGCTACCGCACGGGTGTGATCTTTGGTCTGACGCTCTTCGGAGTGGGCGCGCTGCTCTTCATCCCCGGAGCTGAGGCCGGCACGTTCTATGCTTATCTCGGCGCGCTTTTCATCATCGGTTGCGGACTGGTTTTCCTGGAGACCTCTGCCAACCCTTACGTCACAGAGCTCGGCAACCCCGTCACCGCCACGAGCCGCCTGAACTTCTCACAGTCGTTCAACGGGCTTGGCTCCCTGTCGGCTACATTTCTCGTCGGCCAGTTCTTCTTCTCTGGGCCAAAGACCAGCGGCAAAGTGGTAGTGCCCTACGCTATCCTCGGTATCATCGTCCTCATCATTGCCGTGGTCTTCTCTCGTGTCAAACTCCCGGAGATCAGTCACAAAGAGACCACGGAAGACGAAGAGCGCGGCACACGCATCGTCAAGCTCTTCCGTCACCACACGATGTTCGTCTTCGGACTTTTCGCGCTTCTGGCCTACGAGATTGCGGAGATCAGCATCAACAGCTATTTCATCAACTTTGTCACAGCCAAAGGCTGGATGAATGACAACACCGCTTCTATCGTACTCACCGCAGCCCTCGCCTTCTTCATGCTCGGCCGCTTCGGAGGCAGCTGGATCATGCGCACCGTCAAGGCTGAGCACATGCTGCTCTACTGTGCCGCAGGCAGTGTCATCTGCATGGGACTGGTGCTCTGCAACTTCGGCAAGATATCTATGATTGCCCTCGTGTGCAACTACATCTTTGAGGCGATCATGTTCCCCACCATCTTCTCCCTGGCCTTACGCGGCCTGGGCAACCTTACCAAGAGCGCCTCGTCCCTGCTGATGATGACCCCGATCGGAGGCTGCGGCTTCCTGCTGATGAGCCTCATCGCCGACGCTACGGGAGCGATGTCGCTGCCCTTCGTCATCCCGTTCCTCTGCTATTTCATCGTTCTCCTCTTCGCATCAGAGTTGACCAGAAAAGGCAACGGACCGATCGTGCATCTGTAATAAAGAGCCAATTGCAAAACCAACGTGGCAAAAGCTTTTAAGCGAAGGCACGGTTGCGACAGTGTTAGTTTTTTTTAACGTCCTGCAACATTTAATACATGCTTGTATGAACAGAAAAAGAAATTAAAGTGCTAAATTTGCATGCGGTTGAGGGAGAGCCTCAGCCACATAATATTGTTAGAATCATCTTTATAAACATTTAATAAAATGGTTAACTACAAAGATTTAGGTCTCGTCAACACACGCGAGATGTTCAAGCGCGCCGTAACAGGCGG
>ONBC01000067.1 GCA_900315955.1 uncultured Prevotella sp. | reverse complement strand
ATGCGCTCCAATGAAGTCTGGAGCAAACTTTTAGTCTTTTCCATCATTGTTGACTTTAGGTGTCAACCTTATTTAAAAAAAGACACAGGATCGTGACACAACTGAGGCAGGATCGTGACACAACTGAGGCAGGATCGTGACACGTATGAGGCAAGATCGTGACACGGCGCAATGTGTATAACTCAGCAATGACGATGAGTAGTTACTCCTTTTACTTTTTGCGAAGAAAAGCAAAGTTTTATATTGAGATCCTAAAGACATGGTCAACTTACAGAGACATTACTATGACACAGCCTCGGAGACATTTCTATGACACTGCCTCGGAGAGGCTGAATCTTTCATAACCCCAGTCTAAACGAGCGAAGCGAGTGCAGACTGGGGATTGGTGCAGCATCCGAATATACTGATAGCCAGCCTCGGAGATTGCTGAATGCATCTTAGATGCGTAATAAGACAGTACAGGGAGAACGTGTCCTAATACATGTCCTATTAAATAAGGTGTTACAAGCGTGAACCTCATCATTACGCGCTTCGCGCATTGTGCCGAGGCACGGCGTCAGTGAGTCTCGCTGCCATCACCAGCCCCAGTCTGCACTCGCTTCGCTCGTTTAGACTGGGGTTATGAAGCATTCAGAATCTCCGAGGCTGGCAAAACTGTTTGACCTATTTTCAAATCGGTTGTGACATTTTTCGTCCAAGTACATTTGCCTCTCCACGGTCTCCCTTCACGACCGAAGGTCTCTCTGCGCGCTCAAAGCAAATTCTCTGCGGCTCTGCGAGCATTCATACTTTTACTGTTTTCGTCGCTTTTTACGTTTAACATGATTGGAGTAATATTGCCCACCCGGTCTTGAAATTTGGGTGTTCCAATGACGAAATCAGGAAAAACCTTTAAAACAAGCTGGGTGCGGTAAACTACCTTTCCGCTTTCAGGGTTATGACGTTCACCTCAGGCCATGCTCCGAGGCGGAAAGGCACCGTACCGCCGATGCCCGTCGAGACATAGAGCATCGATCCGCCTTCCTCATACGCCCCACCCCACTCCTGGTAAGCGGCACGGGAAGGAGACCAATGGCCCACACGGATCTGGCCGGCATGGGTGTGGCCGGAGAGCGTCAAAGCGATGTCTGTCTGATGAAGCACGCCACGGCGCCAATGGCTCGGATCATGACTGAGCAGGATCTTGAACATACCCGCCGGCAGCCCGGCCATGGCTTTCTTCAGATCGCCATAGTCCTGGAATGGAGGCCGCGAGATATTCTCCACACCGATCACGGCGATGGCATCCTCGCCCCGATGGATGAGCACATGACTGTTGAGCAACAGCTTCCAGCCTATCTTGCCTTCGAGATATCTGAGCACCGTCTGGTTCTTCTCGATGTTCCGCTCAGTCCTCACGGGGATATACTCACAGTAGTCGTGGTTGCCCATGATCGAGTAGACCCCATCCTTGGCCTTTATCTGCCCGAGGGCATGCTGAAAAGGAATGACTTCCTCAGCCGACACGTTGACGAGGTCACCGGTGAACACCACAAGGTCGGCATGCTGATCATTGACAAGTCGCACGAGTTTCGTGATGAACCCACGGTTGCGGAGATAGGTTCCGATATGGATGTCGGAGAGCTGCAGCACCTTATAACCGTCGAACGACACAGGGAGCAACGCAGAGCGACATACAGCGCGACGGACAATGACATGGCGCCAGCCGAAGAAGAACCCGTAGGCCATCAGCAGCTCCCAAGCTACCGGCAGCAGCAGAGCCCAGCGCCACCCTGACAAAGGCCAGACGATAAGGAACAACAGTCCCGGCAACCCAAGAACAAGGACAGCCCCCGAGATAAGACGCATCTTAGCGTTATGGCGCAGTTTGAAATCCATAGTTACAGATTTTTAAGGCAAAGATAATGTATTTTCTCCAATTAATCGGTAACTTTGCAACAATTATTTTTGCGTGCGTTCTCATGGTTTTTGCACGACGCGCCGTGCACCCTGTATCACGACATTACACATTATTATAACGTTTCATCATTCTAACATTTATCATGAATAAGTTCAAAAAATCACATTTCGCATTGTTCGCCGCTGCCGCCCTGCTGTTCTCCAGCTTCATCGCCGCAGACGCTGTCCTGACCAAAGAGGGCAAGACAACGATAGTCAACACCACAACGCTGACGAAGAGCGTCCGCGGGTTCCACGGACCAACCCCCGTGAAGATCTATATCAAGGGCAACAAGGTTCAGAAGATCGAGACGCTCCCCAACCAGGAAGGCAAGAAATATTTCGCCATCGCTCAGAAGGTTCTCACCCAGTTTGAGGGCAAGAGCGTGAGCAAAGTAGAGAAGATGCAGGTTGATGCCAAGACCGGTGCCACATTCTCAACAAAAGCGCTCATACAAAACGTGCAGACTGGCGTGAAATATTATAAGGCACATAAATAAGGCATCAGGCGATGGGTCCGTGCCCATCGCCCACTTCACAAACCTATCTCAAATCTAATAATTCTTTTGCATACAGCGCATTATTCGGCGAATAATTAGTAATTTTGTAACGGAAAAAACTTTTCTAATAAAATAATTATTCATTTGCGCTAATGTCAACATTATCTATTGCGATCATTATCGTGTTCGTTGTAGGCTATCTTTTCATAGCCTTGGAGAGCGTGACGAAAGTGAACAAGGCCGCCGTTGCTCTGCTCATGTTCGTCGTAGTCTGGACGCTGTATATGCTCGATCCGGGCTATTTCGTGCAGCTCATGCACCCGCAGTTTATGGACATCCTCAAGTTGGAACATCCGGGTCTTGGCAACTCCGTGGATCCCGTGCTGACCTTTGTCACCGACATCATCCAGAACCACTTGGGCGACACCGGCACGACCCTGTTCTTCCTCATGGGAGCCATGACCATCGTCGAGGTTGTGGATCAGAACGGCGGCTTCGACTGGGTGCGCCGCGTGATGCACACCAAGAGCAAGCGTGCGCTGCTGTGGCGCATCGCCTTCATGACGTTCTTCCTCTCGGCTATCCTCGACAACATGACGACATCGATTGTGATGATCATGATTCTGCGCAAGCTCGTGCCGCAGCATAAGGACCGCATCATCTACGCGGCGCTCGTCATCATTGCGGCAAACAGCGGCGGTGCCTTCTCACCGATCGGTGACGTGACTACCATCATGCTGTGGAACAAAGGCCTGATCACGGCAGCAGGTGTCATCAGTGAGATCCTGATACCTTCCATCATCTCGATGGTCATCCCCGCGCTCATCCTGCAGATGGGGCTGAAAGGAAATCTCGATGAGGGCGAGAAGGTGGCCGATGCCGTGCAGACTCCCGAGCAGGAGCTGAGCGACTTCCAGCGCAAGGTGGTGTTCTGGGTAGGTGTCGGCGGCCTCGTCTTCGTGCCTGTCTTCAAGACCATCACTCATCTGCCGCCGTTTGTCGGCATTCTTCTTGTGCTGAGCCTGGTGTGGATCGTCACGGAAGTGTTCTATGCCGGTCTCTCTACAGAGAAAGGCGCTCGCAAGAAACGCGTCGTGAACCTCATCCGCAACATCGACATGAGCACCATACTCTTCTTCCTCGGCATCCTGATGGCTGTGAGCTGTCTGGCGGAGATAGGCGCACTGACCGCATTGGGCAAAGGCTTGAACGTAACGTTCAACGGCAACCACTTCATGGTGACGGGTATCATCGGTGTGCTGTCGTCCATCGTTGATAACGTGCCGTTGGTAGCCGGATGCATGGGCATGTACCCTGTACAAGCCATGGGTGACTTTGCTACGGACGGTATCTTCTGGCAGCTGTTGGCTTACTGTGCAGGTGTCGGCGGATCGATGCTTATCATTGGTTCCGCGGCGGGTGTCGTGGTGATGGGTTTAGAGAAGATCACCTTCGGCTGGTACATGAAACACGTGAGCTGGATTGCTTTCGTAGGCTACATCGCCGGCATCCTGAGCTACTATGTCCTCAGAGAGTTCATCTTCACGACACCACTGTAAGGGAAGAGGATAAAGTGAAAAGTGAAGAATCAATGTGTTCTTCACTTTTCACTCTTCTCTATTTATTCACCCCCTCTTCCCTTCTCGCATTATGATTCTTCACTCTTCATTCTTCCCTCTTCACTCTTAACTCTTAACTTAAATCCTTCTTCCCTTCACACATTATGATTCTTCATTCTTCACTCTTCACTTACTACGGTTTTGCAAGAATATAGCAAACCTTATCTTGGAACGCACGGCCATTGCTGCCGTGCATCACGCCCTGATTGATGATTGAGAAACAGAGGTGATGGCCGTTGGCGGCCGTGAGATAGCCACACAGACTTGAGATCCCCTCTACAGTCCCCGTCTTGGCATGAACGTTGCCGCGCGTGAACTGCGAGCGCATGCGCTTCTTCAGCGTGCCGTCAACACCGGCTATAGGCAGAGCGGGGAGAAGGTGGTTATAGATATTCTCATTCTCGTAGGCATAGCGCAGAAACTTCACCTCGAGCTCGGGAGAGACATAGTTGTAAAGCGACAGACCGCTGCCGTCCGCAAGACGATAGCGCGAAGCGTTCAGGCCCAGGCGCGTGATGAGCTGACGCTCAATGCTGCGGGCATCCTTTGCCGTAGCCGGGCGGTTGCCTGTCGAGGCCGCTATCTGATAGTACATCGACTCAGCATAGAGGTTGTCGCTCTCCTTGAGCATACGCATAAGGATCTGATCGATGGTGTGGAAACGGTTCACGATGCAGTTGGCATCCTGTGGCTTACGCCTCACGCCGACGGTGCCCGTGAGCGTGAGGCCCGTGCGTCGCAGGGCTTCGAGAAACTTATCCATGAATATATCCTTCCGCTGAAAGACGAGAGGCGAGAGCACGGGGTTGTCATCGTCCCAGCACCAGCCTTCACCCAGGAGATCCGTGTCTTTCATCGAGCGGTCGGCATAGAGATTGCCCCGTATCGTGTCAACACCCATCTTGTGCAGAGCCTCGGCGAAGGCTTGCATGTCATCACGTGTGAAGCGCGGATCAAAGCCCCCCACGCAATAGACGTCGCCGTAGAGCGTCGTGGAGTCGACCCGCCCTGTGTAGCACAGCTCCGTCTTAAACTGATAGCCGCCGCCGAGACGGTCGAGGGCCGTGATGGCCGTGATCGTCTTCATCGTGGAAGCCGGACGCATGAGCTGACGCTCATTGTGACGGAAGATGGCAGAGTCGGCGTCAAGGTCATAGACCATGATGCCCACTTGCGAGGTCTTGAACATGTCGCTCTTGAGCAGCTGTTCGATCTCCGCCTGCACGTTCTTTGGCCAGGCAAGGGTGTCGTTGCGGTGGATGAGCGAGTCGCTCCACGCCGAATCGGCCACCGCTGTGGTATCGTTGTCATCGTTGTCGTCGTCAACATCCGTCTGAGCGACGGTAGGAAGGATGGAACAAAAGAGAAGGAGGAGAAGCGCAAGAAGTTTATTCTGCATCACATGCCTCCTTTTCTGTATTTATCTGAAGTGCTTGCTGAAGATCTTTTTTGATACTGTTTCTCATTTCTTTTTGTAATGTCGTGATAAACGCCGCCTCGTTCTGCGGCTGCACGGAGATCATGCGGTCGGATGCTTCATAGGTGAGAAGAAGATAACGGACCAGCCCGAAGACAGAGGTCATCGGTTTACAGTCGTGGATCTCCTGGATGTTGATGGTCTTGGCGCGCGCAAGTTTGCCGTTGTTGATGATGAGCTTTCCGTCGCTGATGATATACTCGCTGTGGAGCGTGCGCTCTACTAAGACAATAAGCAGGAAAGCCATGACGAGCCCCACGACAGCATTTTTGATCCAGAAAGCGTAGAGGGCGAGCAGTAAGAACAAAAGGATACCGCACACCGCGCCCACGGTAGTTCTATGATGGAATGAACGAGTCATGAATATTCAGTAATCTCTATAAATCTACGATTCTGCAAAGTTACAACTTTTCTCTGAGCTACTGAAATTTAGGGAGTTAATCTTTGTTGGGTAACCCCCACCCCGTCCTGCCTATAGGGGGAGGAGGGGTTAATGGTTAGTGGAGTGGATTAAGAATATCTTCTGCCTTTGCTATTTGCTCTTGGGTAGGTGTCGGCACGCCTTCTAAGGAATAGTTGAGGCCGAGCTCTTTCCATTTGTATACGCCGAGGGTGTGGTAAGGCAGCACTTCCACGCGCTCCACATTCTTCAAGGTGTCGATGAACGCCCGCAAGCGGCGCAGATGATCCCCATCGTCGGTGATGCCCGGCACAAGGACATGACGGATCCACACAGGCACGCCGAGGTCGGAGAGGCAGCGTGCGCAGTCGAGAATGTTCTCGTTGCCCCATCCCGTGAGTTTTTTGTGAGCCTCGCTGTCGAGATGCTTAAGGTCGAGGAGCACGGTGTCGGCGCTTTGCATCAGCCGCAGGAACTTCCCGTAGAACGGCTCCTCACGCGTGAAGGGCTGTGCGGCCGTGTCGAGACAGGTGTTGATGCCCCGACGGTGCGCCTCCTCGAAAAGTTCGATGAGCCCGTCGATCTGCAGCAGCGCCTCTCCGCCGCTCACGGTGATGCCGCCTTCTTTCCCCCAGTAGGCTCGGTAGCGCTCTGCTTTGTCGAGGAGCTGTCCGACGGTCATCGCCTCGCCCCCTTTGGCACCCGGTGCCCACGTGTCGGGGTTGTGACAGTAACGGCACCGCATGCGGCACCCCTTGAGAAAAATGACAAAACGAATTCCCGGCCCGTCTACCGAGCCGAAGGATTCGAGAGAGTGAACATGAAGCATATCTTATAAAAATAATGGTTCTGAAGCCACCGCCGTGGCTCCCTGTTACGCGGGGAGAGGACGGGGCTTCAGAACCTTTATGTTGTTTTCTCTGTTACAGTGTCTCGTGTGCCTGACGTGCGATGACATCGAGCTGCTGCTCACGGGTGAGGTCGATGAACTTCACGGCATAGCCACTCACACGGATGGTGAAGTTGGCATACTCGGGCTTCTCGGGGTGCTCCATGGCATCCTTGAGCTTGTCCACGCCGAAGACGTTGACGTTGAGGTGGTGGGCACCCTTGTCGAAGTAGCCGTCCATGACACCCACGAGGGTCTTGGCACGTTGCTCGTCGTCGTGTCCGAGGGCGTTCGGGCTGATCGTCTGCGTGTTGGAGATGCCGTCGAGCGCATACTTATACGGCAGCTTAGCCACGGAGTTGAGAGAAGCGAGCAGGCCGTTCTTCTCTGCTCCATAGCTTGGGTTGGCTCCCGGAGAGAGCGGAGCGCCGGCCTTGCGGCCGTCGGGCATATTGCTCGTATACTTTCCGTAGACCACGTTAGAGGTGATGGTCAGGATAGATGTTGTCGGCTCGGAGTTTCGATAAGTGTGATGTTTCTTCACCATGCCGATAAAAGTCTTAAGCAACCACACAGCGATGCTGTCAGCACGGTCATCATCGTTGCCGTAGCGTGGGAAGTCGCCTTCAGTCTTGAACTCCAGAGGGAAGCCGGTCTCGTCGCGGATGATGTTGACCTTGGCATATTTGATAGCCGAGATGGAGTCAACGACATGAGAGAAGCCGGCAATACCTGTGGCGAAGGTGCGGCGCACGTCGGTATCGATAAGTGCCATCTCCTCAGCCTCATAGAAATATTTATCGTGCATGTAATGGATGAGGTTCAGCGTCTTGACATAGACGGCGGCGAGCCACTCCATCATATCCATGAAGCGGGGCATGAACTCGTCGTAGGTCACCACGTTTCCCTCGATAGGCCGGTAAGCGGGACCCACCTGCTGGCGGGTCTTGCTGTCGATGCCGCCGCTGATGGCGTAGGTGAGGCACTTGGCGAGGTTGGCGCGGGCACCGAAGAACTGCATCTCCTTACCCGTCTGCGTGGCGCTGACGCAGCAGCAGATGCTGTAGTCGTCGCCCCAGACAGGACGCATCACGTCGTCGTTCTCATACTGGATGCTGCTTGTCTTCACTGAGATCATCGCCGCATAGCGCTTGAAGGTCTCAGGCAGACGGCTGCTGTAGAGCACGGTGAGGTTAGGCTCGGGCGACGGTCCCATGTTCTCCAAGGTGTGGAGGAAACGGAAGTCGTTCTTCGTCACCATGTGGCGGCCATCCTGTCCGATGCCGGCTACCTCGAGGGTTGCCCATACGGGGTCACCGGAGAAGAGTTCGTTGTAGGAAGGGATACGTGCGAACTTCACCATACGGAACTTCATCACGAGATGGTCAATGAGCTCCTGGGCATCCTGCTCCGTGAGCGTTCCCTCACTGAGGTCGCGCTGGATATAGATGTCGAGGAACATAGACACGCGTCCTACCGACATGGCAGCACCGTTCTGGGTCTTCACGGCGCCGAGATAGCCGAAGTAGAGCCACTGCACCGCCTCGCGTGCGTTTGTGGCAGGCTGTGAGATATCGAAGCCGTAGATCGCCGCCATGTCCTTCAGCCCTTTGAGAGCCTTGATCTGCATGGCTACCTCTTCGCGCAGACGGACGACCTCATCGATCATCTCATGCTCACCCATCGTGGCGAGGTCGTTTTTCTTCTCCTCAATGAGGCGGTCGATGCCATAGAGCGCTACACGACGGTAGTCGCCCACGATGCGGCCGCGGCCGTAGGTGTCGGGAAGTCCGGTAAGAATATGATTGTGACGCACGAGCTTCATCTCGGGCGTGTAGGCGTCGAACACACCGTCGTTGTGCGTCTTAACGTAGTTGTGGAAAATGTCGTGTAACTTTGCCGAGGGAGTGTAGCCATAGGTGGTGCAGGCTTGTTCTGCCATCTTGATACCGCCATAAGGCATGAAAGCGCGCTTGAGCGGTTTGTCGGTCTGCAGACCGACGACCTTCTCCAAGTCTTTCGTCTTTTCACTGATGTATCCGGGTCCGTATGCTGTCAGTCCGGAGACGACCTCCGTCTCCATGTCGAGCACGCCACCCTTGGCGCGTTCTTCTTTCTGTAGCTTCTGCAGCTCACCCCAAAGGGTGTTGGTAGCGTCAGTAGGACCGACGAGGAAACTCTCGTCACCGTCGTACTGGGTGTAGTTATTCTGAATGAAATCTCTGAGATTGACCTCTTCTCTCCAAAGAGTACCCTGAAAATTACGCCAAGCGTTGTTCATAGTGCGTGGTTGAATTTTGAAATGAATAAAAGGGTTGTGTACGAACACGCCCCGTGTTTATTAGGCATGCAAAGGTATTCATTTTATCTGTAATCCACAAGGCTTATTCTGTTTTTAACTTATTTCATATTGTATATTTTTTAAAAGTCAGACATGTTTTAATCAGGGTTTCTGCGCTCATACATTTGTTTACAACCACAAAGTTGCGAAGAAAATCCATACGCTCCAAATGAAACGGCCAATTCACCTAAGACTTTCGTATAATTCTCATGGTGTGTCCCCTTCGGGAACACAAGCAAGCTTTTTATGGGTTCTGGTCAGAATAGACACCGCAACTGATTAAATATTGGGTGATGCGTTGACGAAGTCGGGAAAAGATAACGGGAAGTAAAAAAAACGATGTATTTATTCGTTATTCCATGCGCTTTTCATTATCTTTGCAAACAATAATCATCAGGTAGAATGAATCTAAAAGAAGCCAACAATATTAAGCTCAGCGAAAATATCATCCTCGCTGATGCCGATTATTTAGACTATGTCGCTTTTCAGCTGTCCGTTCAGTTTGAGCGCATGATAGGGCGACGCATCCCCAAGGCTGACCTCAGTCAGTGGGGCGTGGATGTTGCTCTCGACGGCGGGCTGCGCGCTGATGGAAAGGCGCACGAGACGCAGCTCATCCTCGTGCACGAAAAGCAGAACCCGAAGATGGACAACTTCACACCCTCCATCTATGACACGGAACTCAATGGCCAGGCGTTCAACGACGACAAGCTCGGCGAGTTTCTTGTCAATGCCTATCCTGTGGGCGATGTGGTGAGCAAGGACGACTATATTCTCGACACCGTGAACATGATCTTGGGCCACGAGGAGGTGAAACGCCTCATGATCATTCCCAACGGCGAGCAAGGCGCTATCTATGAGGAGGTGGCGGGCGCGCTGCGCGAGGCTCCGGAAGACAAGCACATCACCCTCTTCGCCATGCAGCCTATGCCCGGCGGCAACTTCCGGCAGGAGATTCTCGGCTATTCGCTCATGAACGCTTTGGGTATCAAAAGCGACGAGATCAATCCTAACAATAATTGATAATTAATCAATTTACACTGTTATTATACATTATACATTATACATTATAGACTATACATTTAACATTTAACATTTAACATTAAACATTTAACATTAAACATTTAACATTAAACATTTAACATTATAATATATGAGCAACAGAGTATTGATGATTGGTGCCGGTGGCGTAGCCACAGTGTGTGCTTTCAAAATTGCGCAGAACACCGATGTGTTTGGTGAGTTCATGATTGCCAGCCACCATCGTGAGAAATGTGTCAAGCTCGTCGATGCCATCCATGCCAAAGGCTATAAGATGCCCATCGAGACCGCAGAAGTTGATGCCGACAGCGTGGACCAGCTGAAGGAGCTCTTCAACAGTTACAAGCCCGACCTCGTCATCAACCTTGCCCTCCCCTATCAGGATCTGAGCATCATGGAGGCATGCCTCGCCTGCGGATGCAACTACCTCGACACGGCCAACTATGAACCCAAAGACGAGGCCCACTTCGAGTATTCATGGCAGTGGGCTTACATGGACCGCTTCAAACAGGCCGGCCTCACCGCGATCCTCGGCTGCGGCTTCGACCCGGGTGTGTCACAGGCGTACACAGCCTATGCCGCCAAGCATCACTTTGACGAGATACATGACCTCGACATCGTCGACTGCAACGCCGGCAACCATCACCACGCCTTCGCGACAAACTTCAACCCGGAGATCAACATCCGTGAGATTACACAGAAAGGTCTCTACTATGAGAACGGTGAGTGGAAAGAGACCGAGCCACTCGCCGTGCATCAGGAACTGACCTATCCTAACATCGGCAAGCGCGAGTCGTACCTCATGCACCATGAGGAGCTTGAGAGCCTCGTGAAGAACTATCCCACCATCAAGCGCGCACGGTTCTGGATGACCTTCGGCAAGCAGTATCTCACCTACCTCGACTGCATACAGAACCTTGGCATGAGCCGCATCGATCCTATCACGTATGAGGCACCCCTCGCCGACGATCCCGAGAAGACGGTGAAGGTGAACATTGTGCCGTTGCAGTTCCTCAAAGCCGTGCTGCCCAACCCACAGGATCTCGGCAGCAACTACGACGGTGAGACCTCCATCGGATGCCGCATCCGCGGTATCAAGGACGGCAAGGAACACACCTATTACATTTACAACAACTGCAGGCACCAGGACGCTTACAACGAGACGGGCATGCAGGGCGTGAGCTACACCACGGGCGTGCCGGCTATGTGCGGAGCCATGATGTTCTTCAAAGGTCTGTGGAAGAAGCCGGGCGTATGGAACGTGGAGGATTTCGATCCCGATCCGTTCCTCGAGCAGCTCAACAAACAGGGACTGCCCTGGCACGAAGAGTTTGACAAGGACATTGAGCTGTAGCCCTCTCCCTTAATCCCTCCCCCAAAGGGGGAGGGGTGATTACCACCGTAGGAAGAAATAACAAACATCAAAGAACAAAATAAAGACAAAAAACAATAAGAAGGGAAAAAAACAATAAGAAGACAATAAAGAACATTAAAGAAACAACACAAAAATAACATTATTAATTTATAAAACACAACATTCCCTTACGCTCCTTAATCCCTTGAAAGTAATCAACCCATCCCCCTTGGGGAGGGGATTAAGGGGAAGGGCTCTTAGCCTTTTGGGGGATTAAGGGGAAGGGCTTTATTTTTATATGGCAGAACAAGATTCCGCGGAGAAGCAGGCGAAGCTGAAAGCCCTGCAGGCCGCAATGAGTAAAATAGAAAAAGACTTTGGCAAAGGATCCATCATGAGGATGGGTGATGAAAAAGTAGAGAACGTAGAGGTGATCCCTACGGGGTCTATCGGCCTCGACCTCGCCCTCGGTGTCGGTGGCTATCCACGTGGTCGGATCATCGAGATCTATGGTCCGGAGTCATCCGGTAAGACGACACTCGCCATCACCGCCATCGCCGAAGCACAGAAACGAGGTGGCATCGCAGCGTTCATCGACGCTGAGCATGCCTTCGACCGATTCTATGCTGAAAAGTTAGGGGTCGATGTTGACAACCTCTGGATATCACAGCCTGACAACGGGGAGCAGGCCCTGCAGATTGCAGACCAGCTCATCTCCTCGTCAGCCATCGACATCCTCGTCGTTGACTCCGTGGCAGCCCTCACGCCAAAGAAAGAAATCGAAGGTGACATGGGCGACTCCGCTGTCGGCCTCCAGGCTCGTCTGATGAGCCAGGCACTGCGTAAGCTCACCGCTACCATCTCGAAGACGAACACCTGCTGCATCTTCATCAACCAGCTGCGTGAGAAGATAGGAGTGATGTTCGGCAACCCTGAGACAACAACAGGTGGCAACGCCCTGAAGTTCTATTCAAGCGTTCGCCTCGACATCCGACGGGTGACATCCTTGAAAGACGGTGACAACGTCTACGGTAACCATGTCCGTGTGAAGGTAGTGAAGAACAAGGTCGCTCCTCCTTTCCGGAAAGCAGAGTTCGACATCCTCTTCGGGCAGGGTATCAACCGTGTTGGTGAGATCCTCGACCTCGGTGTAGAACATGATATCGTCAACAAGAGCGGCAGCTGGTTCTCTTACAACGGCTCGAAGCTCGGTCAGGGACGCGATGCCACGATGCAACTGCTCAAGGACAACCCTGAGCTCTGTGAGGAGATCGAAAAGCAGATTCACGAAAAAATTAATGCGCAAGAATGACGCTTTGACCAGGATTTGAAAAGCTAAGCATCTTATTACAAATAGAGAGAATAACTAATACTTGCGAAGATAGTATCTGTTATTCTCTTTTTTTTACCGTTTCTTCGGCACCCATGTTAACAGGCGTATGTTCTTTGCCTTCCGTGATTTTCATTACTTTTGTAAGCAGAAGCATTCTTCACTTGAAACCAAGTTGGAAAAAACAATCCAAAGTTCAAGCAAAGAGGGCGCTGCACTGAGAGCTGCTTTCCCCTATACGATTCCCATCTTCGCAGGTTACTGGTTTCTCGGCCTCACCTACGGCATACTGATGAACGTATCGGGATTCTCGTTTGTCTGGCCCATGGTCATGCCAGCTGTCATCTACAGCGGCAGCGTAGAGTTTGTGGCAGTGAAAGTACTTCTCTCTTCCTTTCATCCGCTGCAGGCTTTCGTCATGGCGTTTATGATAGGAACCCGCCATCTGTTCTACGGCATCACCATGCTCGACCGGTTCAAGCACAAAGGTTGGAAATCACGTTCTCAACAAAAGGTCTCGACTTCGTCATGACCGCCATGTTTGTCGTTATCTTTGTAGAGCGCAATGGCTGAAGGACAGCAGTCATGTGAGTGCCATCCTTGGTATCGTCCTGTCCGTGATAAGTCTGCTGTTGTTCGGTCCCGACCACTTTGTCATTCCTGCCATGATGCTCATGCTCTTAGCCCTCCTCGCGCTACGCCCCAGGTTGGCGAAGGTGGCAGACAAGGAATCTGATGTATTTTTTCATCTGCGCATCAAAAACTTTGCAGAAATCATCTGCCATACAATAAATTTCAGTAATTTTGTCCTCGGTGATCATAGCGATTTTTGTCTGTATTTCTTTGTATTTCAACACTATAAAGTTACAATAAATTTTGCTAATCACCAAATTTATAAGCACTTATAATTCATCGAACTCACGTTATAATAGTAACTATGGCGAGAGCGATATAATAGAATGTGTAACCAAGAACAGACAACGGCAGCAAGGATGGAAGCGCTTTTCAAGCGTTTCTACCGACCCCTGTACCTCTATGCGCTGACCTTCCTCCGTGACGAGGATCAGGCCAAGGACATCACCGGCGGTGTCTTTCAGACCGTCTGGGAGATGTTGCGTGAGGGCAGTCTGGCGCCTGACACCCGGCAGACAGTAGGATTTCTATACACCACCGTACGACGCCGTTGCCTCGACAAGTTGCGTCACGATCAGGTCATGGACCGCTACACACATCTGCAAGAGGCTACCGCTCCCCTTGGCACCGAGGAGGAGGTAATGGACTTTGAGAGACGCATCGAACAGGTCAAGGATGTCATAGAGCTGTTGCCTGAGCCAGAGAAGTCCATTCTGAAATGCACCTATTACAAGAAGATGACCTACAAGGAGACTGCGGAGCTGTTGCACACCTCGGTGAACATGATTCACAAGCGGATGAGCAAGGTTTTCCGGATGATGCGGGAAAAGTTAAAAAAAGAATATGAATAGGCACTTTTCCCCCATCTTCGGCGTACTATAATCAAAAAGACATTCTCTATGACAACACCAAACAGCAATATTCCTCCCCAGGGAACGGGCAGAAAATCCCAGCAGGGTGCTACGGAGCGCGACGACGCCCGCCTCACCTTTCTCGTGGAGCGCGCCTTCCTCGACGGAGCTCCATCGCCCGATGTCGAGACAGCGTTCCGCGCTTGCCGACGCCAGGTGGAGGGGACGGAGATAACGGCAGGAGACAATGGGGATGCTGAGGCAACTCCGTCGCGGTGGACGGTGGTGTGGAAGGTTATGGCAGCCCTCGCCGCCTCGCTTCTGCTCCTCATCACCTTTGCACGCAAGGACTTGCTGCGCCCTGACAGCAGCTCAGCTCCCGCCGTTGTCCTCAGGAAAATGCCGACTATCGACGATGCCCATCAACGCGGCGGGGTGTCGATAGCAGCAGGCAGCATGACGCTCACTACGACTACTGCCCAAGCCCATTGCATCACTGTCCTGCCCGACAACATCATCAAGGTGGAGCACACCACACAGCAAGAGGCTGAAACCTATACACTCCGCGTTGCCGAGGGCAAGACAGCACAGCTTCTCCTGCCCGACGGCACCCATGTCTGGCTCAGCGTGGGCAGTGAGATTGCCTTCAGCAACCACTTCGGCCAGGGAGCCCCGCGCCGTGTGGCGCTACGTGGTGAAGCCTTTTTCGATGTTCATCATGATGCCACAGCACCCTTCACCGTTGATGCCGGCGACTGTCGCACTACTGTCTACGGCACACGCTTCAACGTTCGCAACATTGAGGGTGACGCACCACAGGTGACACTCGTCAGCGGCAAGGTCGGCGTAAGCTATCACAG
>ONBC01000066.1 GCA_900315955.1 uncultured Prevotella sp. | reverse complement strand
CATGATACCAGCCTGGATAGGATACTTGTCGTTCAGAGCCTTTGCCATAGGAGCCAGGCAGTTTGTTGTGCAAGAAGCAGCGCTGATGATCTGGTCGTCTTTAGTCAGTGTCTCGTTGTTCACGTTGAAGACGATGGTCTTCAGATCGTTGCCTGCAGGAGCAGAGATAACGACCTTCTTGGCACCGGCCTTGATGTGAGCCATGCTCTTATCCTTAGAAGTATAGAAACCTGTGCACTCGAGAACAACGTCGATGTTCAGAGCGCCCCAAGGCAGGTTAGCTGCATCCTTCTCCTTGTAGATGGTGATCTTCTTGCCATCAACAGAGATGAAACCAGCAGCCTCTTTACCGTTCTCAGTGAACGGAGTATCGTCGTAAGAAACCGTGTGAACAGGCTCCTGACCGATAATGCCCTGATAGCCACCGTGAGTGGTGTCATACTTCAGAAGGTGAGCCAGCATCTTCGGGCTCGTCAGGTCGTTGATAGCAACAACCTCATAACCGGGAGCTGCGAACATCTGACGGAATGCCAGACGGCCGATACGGCCGAAACCATTGATAGCTACTTTTACGTTTGCCATTTTACTTGTTATTTATAAAGGTTTATAAAATGTATTCAAATAATCTTCTTTCGAAGAACTTTTCTCTTTTTTCGGTTGCAAAGATACAATTTTTTTTCTAATTTTGCAGACGATATGAGTATTAAATAATATAAAAAACGAAACGACAAGGGCAAATAGAGCCTAATTGTAGCACTCTTGTATAAAGCGTGCAATATTGACTTTGCAATTCATCGATTGTTTACACATATAATATATATACGTATGGGAAAATTTTTAGAAGAGTTCAAGGCTTTCGCTGTTAAGGGCAATGCCGTTGACATGGCTGTAGGTGTCATCATTGGTGGTGCTTTCGGGAAAATTGTAAGTAGTATTGTTGATGACATCATCATGCCGCCCATCGGATGGCTGATCGGCGGCGTGAACTTCTCTGACCTGAAGATCACGCTGCCCAGCGTTGTCATACCCGGCGTGGAGCAGATGAAGCCGGCCACCATCAACTATGGCAACTTCATCCAGACGCTCATCGACTTTGTCATCATTGCTTTCTGTGTCTTCCTGCTTGTAAAAGGCCTTAATGCTCTTTCAAGGAAGAAGAAAGAAGAGCCCAAGCCCGCACCCGAGCCGAGCAATGAAGAGAAACTGCTTACAGAGATCAGAGACTTGCTGAAAGAAGAGAAGAAATAACTGTTCTGTTTTATTTTTCTTACACTTAAGTTGTAGAACAAGAAAAAACTACCAATCCATCTATTGGTTTAGCTTTTTGGGATTACGATTATATAATTAGGATCGTGTAATTCAACAGATAGTAATAATTCACTCAAGCATTTTCAATGAACATTGAAAATGCTTGAATGAATTATTTGTATTCTCTATTCCTTGCTACCAAGCTTATTGCTCAGCACGCGCATCCAATAGCCTCCGATGACGGAGCGAGCTTTAAAACCTACCATGGTACCAAGCTTGGTCTCTGACCAATCGCTGATAGGAACACGGCTTGTGGTCTCGTTAATGTAGTCCCATATAGGATGCACAAACTTGAGAAAAGACTTCTTATCGTCAGCCATATCAGCAGTCCACATAATCCAGTCGCTCTTTGTATAGTCTTTGCGTGAATCGAGCGGCAGCCCATACTTGTTCTGATGTTTGAGATAGTATTTTAGTTCTGTTTGTGTCACTTTGTCGGAGAACACATGTGTACCCCACAATTTGTCCCAAACGATATTATATTTCTGGCTCCATGTTCCCGGTCGGTCAAAAGCAAGGCGATAATGGTCCCCGTCAAAAGCTTTCTGCTCCCATACTTTCGCCATTTCCTTGGCACGGCTCATATATTTGTTGTAGTCATCAGCGTCACCATTCATCTTAGCCATTTCAGCAAAGCCTGTGATACCCATGATAGCTTTGATAGAGAGGTTACAGTTGTGAGCCCAATGACCGGCAAAGTCATCGGTGCACAACTGGTTGGCAGGATCCTGACCGTTCTCAGCAAGATAGTCGGCCCAAGTCTTTAAGATCTCCCAATAAGGCTTTACGTAGTCTGTGTTACCGTCGAGCATACAGAGCTGGGCAGCAAGGGTCAGCATGTTACCGGCTTCCTCCAATGGCATGTCTCCACCGTAGACCTGCCCGTCGGCAATAGGATAAGTGCCCAAATCGTGAGCGGCAAAAGGTTTCGTCCAACGGCCACTCTTTGAATAGTTCAGAATGCTTGTCATCATGCCTTTCTCCAAGGCAGGATCATAGGCGAGGAAGAGCGGTGCGGATGGATAGGTGAGATCAACTGTGTTGACACATCCGTTGGAGTTGTTTTCCTTAGAGAAGAAAAGCATATTGCCTTCATCGTCCTTGAAGAGCTTGTGGGCTGCTATGACCTGACGGTAAGAGCCGGAAAGGATCTCTGCATATTTCTTATCACCGGCATTGAGGCCATCGTCATAGATAGTCTTGTCTTCCTGCCGGCAACGCTCCATAATGGAAGCATAGTTGGCGTGCATGTTGTTGAAGGCGTCAAAGATAGTCACTTTTCCGTTGTGTGCCCAATAGCCTTTATACCGCTTATACATGTACTCGATGTCCTGCACCTCGTCGTAGCCAATCATGGCATAACTGGAGGCTGTTTTTGTCGTACCGAAGTCATGATAGTAGGCTAAAGCAGGCATATCGGCAGCTTTGTAGGAGCGTATGAATTTCTTGCCTTGTTCAAGCGTGCCGTTGTTTACAAAGGAAGAACGTATTTTTTGCTCATCTCCCAAGCTTACCTTACCATTCACTTCCGGGATATACAAATAGCCCCAGTCGATACAAATTCCGTCACCCTTCTTGGCAAGGATAGGCTGGTCAATCGTTCCGGTCTTGAGATACCTCGTCCCTTTCACTGTCACGACGGCACTTTGCATAGGCTGATAAGCCTTGTTGGCAGCTATGAGCGGGCTTGCCGTAAAGAGAAGCTGCACATTATGTGACTTTCCATCAGCCGGGCGAACTTGATATGATATATAGTTGACCGGCGTTGACATCAGATCATAGTCCTTCATGATCATCGGTGCTGTAAACACGAGATCAAGGTAAACGTTTCCACACTTAAAGGTATAATAGGTGTTTGTAGCGAGCACGTCTACAGCGACCTGTTGTGCCTGTTCTACATGGCCTACACTTGGTGCGACATTGTGGAAGAGTCCAAAATCGGTGTAGGCGCCTCCCGTAGTGTTGTGACAGTGTGCCGCAATGACGTTATTGCCCGCATGAAGAAGCTTTTTCATGTCTGCTGTAAGCCGCAGCTTCACTCCATCAACCCACGTCTCACCTGTATCAGCGACTTTCGTGCCATTGATATAGATTTCAAAAACGTCATCATGCGAATAGACAAGATAGAGATCGTCGTTAAGTTGTGCACTTGTAAGGTTGACGTTACGGCGCACATAAAGGTCGCTACCTTCTTCGCTCCACTGTGAACGTACGTTGCTAAGGCCTCCACTGCCCCACGCAGCGTGCCCCGTATGCCAGGAAGAAGCGTCGTAAGACGGGGCAGCCCATCCGGAGCCGGGATTGGTATGGGTAAATTTGCCTTCCCAGGCTTCGGTATCTGCCATGGGAGCAATGGAGGCTAATACTACTTTTTCAGTAGTACCCATAAACGAATAGGTTTTACCGTCAACGCGGAGCAAACCGTCAATGGGCTTTTCATCATTGGTCCAGTGGCGCGTTGTTCCGTCATTCAAGTGGTCATACGGTGACCAGATAGAGAAATAAGGATCATTTACGACAAGCGGTACGGAAGGCAGACGGAGATCCGTAGTCTTGTATGGCACGAACGTCTCCGGTGTCTGAGCGTATGCCATAGTAACTAATGATGAAAGAAAGAGAAGGGTCTTGATCTTCATATTGTATAAGATTGGTTTTATATATGTTATTACTTTTCTTGGTTCACAAGCTATTGCAAAATTAGAATAAGAATGATGAATAGTAAGACAATATCTGTTCAAAACGGGCAAACATTTGTTCAAGTGAGAAAATTTTTGGGTTCTTGAATAGATATTTTCGTTAGCAAGGAGATTAATCGCCTTAGTCTTTTTTTTTCTCGCCTTTAACTACAAAGCTGAAACACTCAACAATAAAATATTATATTTTTGAGCAAATCTCTTAAAAAAGTAATAACTTTGCGAATGGAAACTATTACATCTGCACTTTTCTATATGCAAAATAGACTGCACATCATATTGACACTCTTTTGTTCCGCGCTGCTGTATGCGTTAACGGGTTGTAGAGAGACTTCCCCCTATGGCAAGCTGCTGATGGACGGCTGCTATCCTTACGCTTTATGGCATCAGGGCAAATATTACTGTATGATTCAGGAACGTTCAACAACAGACATCATCAGCTTGACAGTTGTCGATAATCTGTCTGACTGGCCTTCGGCTAAGCGATATACGATATTCAAGGCTAAAGAAAAAGGCTTGAACCGTATTTATTCACCGGAGATACATATCATCAAGGGCAAGTGGTTTGTTTACTTTGAGGCTGACGACGGTAAAGATACTGACACCCACCAGCTCTATGTTCTGGAAGCCCAGGGAGCTGATCCCACCTCTTGTTCTTACACGCTTCATGGTCCTATCATTACAGATCGCGCGTGGAACTTCGGGCTTCATCCATCAACCATCGTTGTTCATGGTACTCAATATCTGTTGTGGTCGGGATGGCCTCATCGTCGCATAGAAGACGAGACTCAGTGCATCTACATTGCGCGCATGAAAAATCCATGGACACTTAGTTCCCCTCGCGTTTTAATATCCAGGCCTACCTATGAATGGGAGAGACAATGGATCAACCCGGATGGATCACGATCTGCTTATCCCATTTATGTAAACGAGAATCCGCAGCCCATTCTTTCTGAAGACAGCAGCAAGGTTCTTGTCTTTTATGCGGCAAGTGGATGCTGGACAGCTTTCAGCTGCGTGGGACTTATTTATGCCTCAAGCTCCGCTGATCTTACTGCCCCTGCGGTATGGCACAAAAGGAAAGAGCCTTTCATAACCACATTGCCGGAAGACAGCATCTGCGGTATTGAGGACTTGTGCGTAGTGAGGAAACCAGGTGAGAAAAGTCTCTTGCTGCTCTACGATGCCAAGCAGAATAACCATTTCTCTGAAAGGAAGATATGGATGAAAAAATCGGAATATGACAGAAAGGGGTTTCCTGTACCATAAGCTATATTCAGGTGCCGGCACGTTATGCTGAAGATTCTGACAGAAGCACGCAAAATAATAACTTACTATAGTCTCCAACCCTTAAAAAGCAGACTTAGAGTAACCTTTGATTGATAACAGATTGCCGTCGCCCGCCAAACAAAAGCGTGACTGCGGCAAATTGATATCAAACGAAATAATGGCTCGGGTGTGGAGGAACGCAGCTGAACACTATGAAACAAACAGATACCTCTTAACGATATGTCAGGAAGCTTTAGGTGTCAAGATTTATTTTTTTCAACCCCCGCTGAGAATCGATTCTTTTCGAGCGAGAGGGAGGTCGGCCGGAAAGAACGCAATTACAGCATAAGTTGATAAACGGTTTTTAATCAGACAGTTATGTAATTTTTACTTTCAAGCGTCTTTCACGGTCGCTTCAAAAAACTGACCTAACTACGGTTAGGTCGTGTACCTAACGCAGTTAGGTCACTGACATTCAACAGTAAAGCAGCCCACCTAACCGTTAAATGTCAGTGACATAACTATAGTAAGGTCGATTCCATACCTTTTTCCTCTCTCAACAAACCCGTTTTCCTGCTTTTAGAACTCCTCTTCGTGTTCTCTTTCACACCATTCCCATTGTCCTGACTTTTTACTTTTTATGCGTCACCCAAATTTAATCTGTTCGGCAGTCTATTCTGCCCCAATCGCATGAAACCCTTGCTGTGATGCACGTCGATTCTCGCAGCGGCGTATATTCTTTCTCGCGGAGCCGCGGAGATAATTGAGCCGCGGAGTCATTGCTTCTGAGAATTAGAGCACGCAGAGAGACCTTCGGTCTTGGGAGAAGTTCACAGAGATGAACCAACACTGTTCTCGCAGTATATCATCATACGCTCCCTCCTCATACGCTCCACATAGACCGAAGGTCTTCCTCATAAGGCCGAAGGCCGCTCAGCGATCTCAGCCTCTCACACGTATCATCTCTGCGGCTCAATAAGCTCTGCGGCTCTGCGTGAAAAGTCTGATAATCAAGGGCAGCATTGGTCTCTATATAAAAGTGACGATGTCGGGACGTGTCAGTGCAGGGAAGGGCTTCATGCCCTTCCAAAAACATTGTTCGACCTATTTCTCTGACATCCTTCAGAACAGCCTGCAGTACGCCCGGACCACCGTAAACGGCTGTTCCTTTGATGATTCATTGAGCGTTCACAAACTCTTTTGGAAGTACCCCAAACTGATTTTTGAAGCATTTTGCAAAATAACTGGCATTGGTGAAACCACATTCCAACATAGCCTCTCCAATGCGCATACCGCTCTTGAGGAGAGATGCCGCATAGTTGAGCCGGTAGTGCTTGACATAGTCGACAGGTGTCATATCTGTAAGTTGTTTCAATTTACGGTAGAAACTGCTGCGACTTAAGTTCAAATGATTAGCGAGATCATTAATGGAAAATTCTTCCTCGGCGATGTGCTGGTGAAGATAGTCTTGCATAGATTTTATGAAGAGATTGTCTTCTTCTGTCATTCCTAATTCACCGCTTCCTTCAGAGGAACCTGCCGGAGCTTGCAAACCGGAGTCGACTTGAAGCATATGCTTATAGAAAAGTTGACGGGAAGAAAGAAGATTCATTATCTGAAGATGCAGCTGCTTGATGGAGAAAGGTTTCTCAAGATAAACATCAGCCCCTGCCTCCATGCCTTCTTCCTTGGCCATTATGCTTGTCTTTGCTGTCAGCAGAATGACAGGTATATGCGAATAATTGATGTTATGTTTGACGAGGTTGCACAGTTTCACGCCATCCATGACAGGCATCATGACATCACTGACGATGATATCTACATTATTTTTCTCCAATACCTCGAGTGCCGCTGCTCCGTTGCCAGCTGTCAGAATATGGTAGTGACTGTTGAGAAGCGAGACCATCATACTGAGAAGTTCTTCATTGTCTTCAACAATCAGAAGCGTGAAGCGCCCCGTCTTTTCTTTATCTGCATCAGACAGTATATTGTCGCCCGTCATTTCTTCCTTAACACTTTGCCCATCACTCTCTTTCATGACAGGCTGTCCTTCTATCCTAACATCGGGCAGGCTGAGACAGAACGCTGCACCTCCCACGGACGATTCCTCAACCCACAGCGACCCACCGTTGGCTTCAGCAAGCTGTCGGGCAAAAGCCAGGCCTAACCCTGTACCCATCACTTGTGCTATATGATCATTTCCAATCTGATAATAAGGATCAAAGATACGCTCCCGCTCCTCTGGCTTGACACCCGGACCATCATCAGAAACACAGATAAGAATCTTTCCGACGGGTTGCTTCGTCAAAGAAACAATGATATTTTTACGGGCGTATTTCTGCGCATTGCCCATGAGGTTCATCATTATCTTGCGCAGCATATCCGGATCAACGGCTGCCACAATGTCCTCGTCTGGTAAGGAGAGACGCAGGTTGATGCCTCTGATGTCATTATAATCTTTGAAACCTTCATATATAACCTGCAGGAGTGAAGTAATGGAAACATTCCCTTTCTTAGCCTCCACGCCTTTGTTTTCTGCTTTTTGAAAATCGAGAAGATGGTTGACGAGATCAAGAAGATAGCGCATATTCTTATGCATCACCGCAATATAACGACTCCGCTCTTCCCGAGGCGGATCCTTCTCAAGTTGTTCTAACGGCAGACTTATCAAACTCAGCGGAGTGCGAATTTCGTGTACGAGATTGACAAAGAACCGCACCTTTGACTGGAAAGCCTTACGGTCACGCTCTGCATTATCGGCCTGAATGCGTTCTTCATATTTACGGGTCAGACGCAATTTAGTTTGTCTGTAACCCATACAAACCGCAAGAATGGCTAATAAGCAATAAACAGCATAAGCCCACCACGTGCGATACCATGGTGGTAAGATGGTTATCCAGATGCTGCTCATCTTGTCTTGTCCAACTTCGCGAAGCATGAACATATATCTTCCCGGCGGCATATGATTATAGGTTACCTCGCTGTTTGCACCACCTCTGACCCATTGCCTGTCATACCCTTTCATGCAGTACTCATAACGTTCTTGATTATTGCCGTCATAAAAGGGAGAGGAAAAATGAAGCGTGAAACTGTTATTGGCGTATGGCAGTTCCACTTCTCGCTTTATGTAAAGCGGGGCATGCAAAGAGAGCCGGTCCAATTCGCTATCGCTGTTTTGGGCATAAGGCAGGGTAATGGAGGCGATATAGATAGGGCGATCTATCATAGCCTTAGCGACGTGAGGTGCCGAAAAGACCACAAAGCCTCCATAAGTGCCAAGAATGATCTTGTCGTCTGCTGTACAGTAAGCAGCACGAGTCATATAAGTACTGTTCCAGTCGGGTACGACATTTGTAAAGAGTTTTTGTTTCTTTGTGGCCGGTTGATAACAGGTGAGACCACTCTCCGTACCTATCCACAGATTGCCTTCTTTGTCGGAACAAATAAAATCCACATGGGTGCCATGAATGTCGATGCGCTCAAAATCATTTGTCGCAACCCTATAACGGCACAAGCCGTTGTCAGTGGCTACCCAAACATTGCCGGCATTGTCACTGATGACCTGGTTTATGGTGTTGCTTGGCAAAGAGTGAGGATTGCCTGTATCTGAGAGGAAGAAATTTATATGGCTGTTTCTCGTATTGAACTGCATAAGACCGCTGCCGGAGGTCGCCCCCCAGATATATCCCCGCTTGTCTTCTGCGAGGCTGACAAACGGAGTCATGAAATTGATGTCACGAAAGATATAGAATGTCTGGTTCCTGCTGTTGAATCCTGAAAAGCCCCATTCCGTTCCTACATAGAGATTGCCTTGTTGGGAAAGGAGCAGAGAAATAACATTGTTGTCGGGAAGGGTATGAGGAATGTTTGGATCGTTCTGGAACGAAAGAATCTTTTCCGGTGTAATAACCTTAAGTCCTGTCTTGTAAGTGCCGACAATAATATTGTTGCCCTGTCTGAGAAGGGTCTGTACTCCATCGCTGATTTCTGGGAAGTGCGTCCACGTTGAAGCGTTCTTATCCCGGTAATAGATGCCATTGTCTGTTCCCATCCACAGCGTACCATCAGGCATCTCCAAGAAGGTGTGCGGCGTATTTTCGCTCATGGCATCCCCACCGGGTATCGGCGCCAGCGAAAACAGATGCGGACGTTTTGGCAAGAATCTCACGCCATCAGTCTCTGTAGCGACCCATAAGGTTTTGCTGTTGTCAAGATAAATCTCGTTGACAGAAACGCCAGGCTTGGCTGTGACAACATTGCTAAGCGTAAAGGGTTCCAAGGCTCTTGAATGAGGGTTAAAAGAAAAAATGCCGCGGTCGGTACTCAGAAGAAGGAAATTGTCATAGCCAAGGATTGAGCGAATGGAATTAATACCGCTTTTCGTAGTACATACATCGAAAGAACGGTTGGAAGGATTGAAACAAAGCAGGCGATTGCCATTGGCTATCCATACGCGACCTTTCCAGCAAGCCATCGTATAGACGCTCTTTCCAACATTAGCTTTGGGCAGCCTTGTCGACCATTCTTTTGCTTTTTGATGAGGAATGACCGTAAAACGTCCATTGGTGTCGAGTATATATATGTGCCCGGCTCCGTCCTGAGCCATTGATTGTATAAAAGCACCATGGTGGCTGTCTTGTTTCAAGAGCTGTGTCTTAGGGTTATAGAAAAACACACCTTGTCCCATGGTACCAATAAGAATATTACGGTTGCGAAGACGGATAATGCTCTTAACTTGTGTGCTGATTACTACCCCGTATTTTGTTCTTTTCAAAAAACGGGAGAAGAGACCTGTATGACGATTATAAACGACAATGCCTACGCCACTGCCAAACCACATATCATCGCCTTGCGCGAAGACTGTGGGGAAATAGTTGTTGCCCTGCAGCCCATTATTCTTCAACACATTCCTGTAAACCTGAGTGGAGTTACCATCATAGAGCGTAATGCCGTTGGCAGTACCAAACCACATAAAGCCATATCGGTCTTTCAGAGCACAGAGCACATTATTGTCTGACAATCCCTGTGCTGTTGTGACTGAATATACCCGACCACTGTAGGCTTCGTCTTTGTTGGCAGCCAGCAATAAAACCGGAATGAGCAGGAAGAAAAGAATAACAGCTGCGTTTCTCATATAACAGAATATATTATCCCATATTGCGAAGATACTGAACTGAGTGCAAATGTACACTTTGATGAAAGTTTGTTGTATTCAGGGCAAAGTCGTTTTAAAAAGGTCAATCAGTAAGATATTGTATAAAAAGGATCCGTGAAGAATCATTTATTAGATTATAGGCAGCCTATAGGCTGCCTATAATCTTAAATCCAAATTATTCTGCTATTTCCGAATATAGTCCTTGGAGACCAAGTCGTAATAGAGCGACTCGAGCTCACCGAGCGTGAGCTTCTCCACGCTGTGTTCTATGGTGCGGATAAGCTCATCCCGGCGTGCGGCATTGTCACTGTCGAAAGAAGTGAAAACCTTACTCATGATTTGTTATCTCCTGTCTTACTCCCATTCGATGGTCGATGGCGGTTTTGAGGAGATGTCGTAGCATACGCGGTTCACTCCCTTGACCTTTCGTATGATCTCGTTGGATACATCTGCCATGAAGTCGTAGGGCAGGTGTGCCCAGTCGGCCGTCATGGCATCCATCGAGGTCACGGCGCGCAATGCCACGGGGTGCTCATAGGTACGCTCGTCGCCCATCACGCCCACCGAGCGGATGGTAGAGAGCAGTACGGTGCCCGCCTGCCACACATTGTCGTAGAGCGACGTGCCGTCCGGCATCGTGTATTCGTGCATCTTCTCGATATAGATGTCGTCGGCATCCTGGAGGATACGTACTTTCTCACGTGTGATGTCGCCAAGGATACGAACGGCGAGCCCCGGTCCGGGGAAAGGATGGCGCTTGATGAGGCGCTCCGGCATCTTCAGCTCATAGCCTACGCGGCGCACCTCGTCCTTGAACAACCATTTCAGGGGCTCGCAGAGCTGCAGCTTCATATCCTTGGGCAGGCCGCCCACATTATGGTGACTCTTGATGGTCATGCCAGTGATGCTCAGACTCTCGATGCGATCAGGATAGATGGTGCCCTGTGCGAGCCATTTGGCATCGGTGATCTTCTTAGCCTCGGCGTTGAACACCTCCACGAAGTCGCGGCCGATGATCTTACGTTTCTTCTCAGGGTCGGTGACGCCTTCGAGATCCTTGAAGAACTTGTCGCTGGCATCCACACCGATGACGTTGAGGCCGAGCCCGTTGTAAGCGTCCATGACCTTTGCAAACTCGTTCTTACGCAACATGCCGTGGTCGACGAAGATACACGTGAGGTTCTTGCCGATGGCACGGTGCAGCAGGGTAGCGCATACGGAGGAGTCGACACCACCGGAGAGCCCCAGGATGACGCGGTCGTCGCCGATCTGCTCGCGCAGTTCCTTGACCGTGCTCTCCACGAAGGAGGCGGGACTCCACTCTTGTTTGCTGCCACAGATATCCACAACAAAGTTTTTCAGCAGTTGCTTGCCCTGCAAGGAGTGGTACACCTCAGGGTGGAACTGTACGCACCACACGCGGTCGTTGTCGTTGGAGAAGGCGGCGTACTTGACATCCGCCGTAGAGCCGATGACATGGTAGCCCTCGGGAATGGCGGTGATGGTGTCGCCGTGGCTCATCCACACCTGTGAGCCTTTCTCAAACCCTTTGAAGATTGGCGACTGTGTGTCGATGGTCTCGAGGTTGGCGCGGCCATACTCGCGGGTGCCGGTCTGCTCCACGTTGCCTCCGAGCGAGTAACTGATAAACTGGGCTCCATAGCAGATGCCGAGCACGGGGTAGTGGCCGATGATCTGTGAGAGGTCTACCTTGAATGCTTCCTTGTCGTGGACAGAGTAGGGACTACCACTGAGGATGACACCGATGACGGACGGATCATCCTTGGGAAACTTGTTGTAAGGCAGAATCTCACAGAACGTGTCCAGCTCGCGCACACGGCGGCCAATGAGCTGCGTGGTCTGCGATCCGAAGTCGAGAATGATGATTTTCTGTTGCATATTATTTATTTGGATGGACTATCAATTAACACTTAACATTCAACATTAGAATCATTGAACACTTTCAACATTAGAATCATTGAACACTTAACATTCAACATTAGAATCATTGAACACTTAACATTCAACATTAGAATCATTGAACACTTAACATTCAACATTCAACATTTCCAAAAACTTTTCCGCCTCATGCAGCGTGTCGAGCTTTCCGACATCCATCAGTTTGAGGTCTTGCTTGTAATAACCTTTTATGGGGACGCGCCGGCAGATGGTGAGATAGAAGTCCATGATCGGGAACTTGTCGGGAGCGCCGACCATATAGGTGAACATTCGGGGATAGAAAAGATGTATGCCACTGAACGCAAAAAGCCTGAACCCTGCCACGGTGAGCGGCTCGTCAGTGGCGACGATGGGATAATGCTGGCTCTCCAAGGCTTCTTTCACCTCGGGCCAGGGCGACTTCACTTCTCCGGTCTCGATGTTGACCCATCCCACGAGCAGCATGTTCTCGTTGAAGACGAGGTAGCGTTTCGTCTTCCGCCAGCTCACGAGCAGCTGCGCTCCCGCCATCTGGTGCGGGATACCGCAGTCGGGACACATCACCTTTTGGTCAAGGTTATAGAACTTTGAGAGGTCGACATTGCTTAGGATGTCGACGTTGTGGATGAGTATCGGCAGGTTGGAACGAAAAAGCGGTGCGGCCTTGCGCAGACCGCCTCCCGTGTCGAGGAGCTTGTCGGTCTCGTCGCTGATCTGGATGTCAAGTCCGAAGTTGTCGTTCGTTTTCAGATAGTCGATGATCTGATCGGAGAAGTGGTGGACGTTGACGACGAGATGGTCGAAGCCGGCATCACGCAGTTTATAGATCACGCGCTGAATAAGCGGCATGCCACCTACTGGCACCATGGCTTTCGGCATCGTGTCGGTAAGTGGCTTGAGGCGGGTACCCATACCCGCGGCAAAAATCATTGCTTGCATCATGCTATACCTCCTAAGGTCATGATCATTATCATTGTTTATTTCGTGGCCGGAAATATCTGTTGGATGTTCTGTTCCCGATGCGTGACATGCACCTCGATGCCAAACTTCTTGTTGAGATGTTCGGCAAGATGCTGTGCGCTGTAGACGCTGCGGTGCTGGCCACCCGTGCAGCCGAAGCAGAACATCAGATGGGTGAAGCCGCGCTGGATATACCGTGCCACATGCTTGTCGGCGAGAGCATAGACATGCTCGAGAAACTCTAAGATCTCTCCGTCGTCCTCTAAGAAGCGGATGACCGGCTCATCAAGGCCGGTAAGCTTCTTGTAAGGCTCGTAGCGCCCGGGGTTGTGTGTCGAGCGACAGTCGAAGACGTAGCCGCCGCCATTGCCCGACGGATCATCAGGGATACCTTTCTTGTACGAGAAACTGTAGACATCGACCACAAGCGGTCCTTTGCCATCATACTTGGAGAAGGTCGGCAGACCGTCTTGGGGATGCTGGGGATAGATATCGTTAGTTGTTGTCTTGAATCCGTCCTTACGCGGCTTTATCACCGGCTCTTTGTGGGCATACTGCGGAAGCTCAGTGAGCCGAGTCAGCACATCGCGCAGATATGGATAAGGAAGCAAGTCTTCGCGCAACTTGAGCAGATCACGCAGGTTATCCATGGCGGGGGGGATACTGTCGATGAAATGCTGTTTATGCTCAAAGTAGCCACGGAAACCATAGGCTCCCAATACCTGCATCGTGCGGAAGAGCACGAAAAGCGTGAGCCGTCCGGCAAAATGTCTGACGGTCGGCACCTCGGTGTATTGCTTCAAGGCATCATAATATTCAGCAATGAGGTCGCGACGCAGTTTGAAAGAATATTTTGCGGAGGCCTGCCAGAGGAACGAGGCAAGGTCATAATAGAACGGGCCTTTGCGTCCGCCTTGGAAGTCGATGAAATAAGGATTGCCGTCCTTGTCGAGCATGACGTTGCGTGCCTGGAAGTCGCGATAGAGGAATCCTTCATTCGACTCAGAGGTGAGATCGCGCGCCAAACTGCGGAAGTTGGCTTCGAGATGCACCTCGTTGAAGTCGAGCTCCGAGGGTTTGAGGAAACAATACTTGAAATAGTTGAGGTCGAAAAGCACCCCTTCCACGTCAAACTCCGGTTGTGGATAGCACACACTCCAGTCCATGCCACGTGCCCCGCAAATCTGAAGGTTCGGCAAAGCGCGGATGGTTTTCTTCAACAGTTCCTGTTCGGCGAGGTTATAGCGTCCTCCCGCCTCACGTCCGCCTTTGACGGCATCGAAGAGGGATGTGAAGCCGAGATCCGTCTGAAGGTAGCGCATCTCGTCGTCGCTCACGGCAAGCACTTCCGGCACCGGCAGTTTCTGCTCGACGAAATGGCGATCAATGGAGATGAAGGCATGATCTTCCTCCTGACTCGTGCCGATGGCACCGATGACGGTCTTGCCGTCAGTACCAGACAAACGGTAATACTGACGGTTGCTGCCGGCACCCGCGAGTTTCTCTACATGAGCAGGTTCCATTCCTGCCCATTTCTTATATAGTTCAATGAGTAGCTGCATCTTGTTCGTGTTCATGCCTCAAGTCATCGAAAATCTTCTTGGTCTTGCGGCGATATTCATAATTAGCGATAAGAGCATCGGCGACGAAGAGCAGCATCATAATTCCTAAAGACATCCAGAACGAATGTGTCAGGAAAACGAGACCGGCGCAGATGAGCAGAAACAGGGCTATCTTCTGCCAGTTAATGTGCAAATTCTTTATCATGGAGCAAAGATAATCATTTTTAGGCGATTATTGGGAAAGTTAGGAAAGTTTTTTATGTAAAACTTGCTCGGCATGATAAGACGAGCGGACAAGTGGCGCGCTCTCCACATCGTTGAATCCTTTGCTCAGGGCGATGTCGCGATACTCCTTAAACTGCTGTGGGGTGATGTATGCCTTCACAGGAAGGTGCTGTGCCGTGGGTTGCAGATATTGTCCCAAGGTAAGGATAGTACAGCCTGTAGCGAGGATGTCATCCATAGCCTCAAGGATCTCGTCACGGGTCTCTCCTAAGCCGAGCATCATGCCCGTCTTGCAGCGGATGCCGGCTTGGGCGATGGTGCGGAGGACGGCGAGGCTCGTGTCATAGGTCGCCACGGAGCGCACGGAGGGTGTCAGGCGGCGTACCGTCTCCATGTTGTGTCCCACGACGTCGGGTTTTGTGGCAAGCACCTCTTCTATCAGGGCTGTCTTCCCCCGGAAGTCCGGGATGAGCAGTTCGATGCCTGTATGGGGATTGAGCTGCCGGCACGCCTTCACCGTCTCTGTCCAGTGGTGTGCGCCGTAGTCGGGCAGATCGTCGCGGTCTACCGATGTGATGACGGCGTAGCGCAGGTGCAACTGCTGGATCGACAGTGCCACTTTCTGTGGCTCATCAGGGTCAAGGGGCTGCGGGTGACCGGAGCGTGTGTTGCAGAACCGGCAGCAGCGTGTGCAGATGTCGCCGCCGATCATGAACGTTGCCGTGCCATTGCGCCAGCACTCGTTGCGGTTGGGGCAGAGCCCGCTCTCACAGATCGTATGCAGGCGGTGCTCATGAATGATCTGCTGCGTGTCGCCATAGTGGTGGTTGGTCAGCATGCTCGTCCGCATCCACTCGGGTTTGGCGACATGAGGCGGACGGCCGAAGAGCAGGCGGAGGAGCTGGTCGTTGCGCATGCCACGGATGAAGGTGCTGGTATTGGTGTCCGCCAAGGCTTTCGCTACGGCATCGCGCGTGAAGTCAGTGCCTTTCAGCGTCTCGGTGAGCGGCTCCACAGGTTGCAACGGAAAGAAGTCACCACCGAAACGGATATCCTCTATTTTGAAGTTCTTTACACTCACATACGCCTCCACGATGCCCACATCGGGGAAGCGGTGTTTGCAGGAGAGCGTGTAAGGCGGGTTCTTGCCTCGGATGAAATCGTCGGACGTCCAATTCTTCTCCAGGGCTGTGATCTGTGCCATGTCGGCAGCCGTGAGTCGGCGACAAGCGTCTCCACAGACGTGATGCCGGGCAAAGTCGACGAGCTCCTGCATCGTCATCGGGGTGTAGTCGCCTACATTTGTCACCTTCGAGGAGATGGAAGCCACACCCTTTGAAGGCAACTTCTCCTTGCTCGTCGTGATGCAGTGCTGCAGGATACTGAGATCGGCTTGAAACAATAAGGTGTTGTGCATGACATTGCGGTTCGGTGCCGTGTAGAAAGCGGCGCCTGCCACTTTCTTCCCGTCCACGAGGATGTCATTGCGCCCCGTGACCGCTGCGGGGATGCCGGCAGCTTTGAGCGTTGCCGCCGTGAGACCCATGTATCGCTTGAAGGTCTCTTCCACATTCTGCCGGTTCACGACATAGGACCACTGCAGACAGCCGTTGTCAGCAAACACGCAGCCTCCGCCGCTCTTACGCCGGAAGATGCCGATGCCATGCTCGCGGCAGTAGGCTTCGTTGACCTCGTTCTCAATGAGCTGGTTGCGCCCCACCATCAGGCAGGGCTGCACGCTCCAAATAAAGAAATACTCGTCATCATCAAAGTGGGTGGCGACATATTCCTCTACGGCAAAGTAGAAAGCCGGTGTCTTCCGCTCGGCTGCTATCTCGGGTATCTGAAGGTATTTCATCTGTTATTTATCAGCATAATGGTTTTGATGCCTTCAAAATTACAAAATGTGGGGGAACTAACAAAACTTTTGACAATAAAAAAAGGTGCAAACCTTACGACTTGCACCTTCTTATTATAATGTGGTTAATCTTTCGATTCCATCCTATTACATCATGCCGGGCTGTGCGGGAGCCACGGGAGCTTTCTCCTCAGGCTTGTCGCAGATGAGGCACTCTGTTGTCAGGAACATGCCAGCGATGGAAGCGGCGTTCTCAAGTGCTACACGCTCCACCTTAGCCGGGTCGATGACACCAGCCTTGCGCAGATCCTCGTACTTGTCCTCACGAGCATTGTAACCATAGTCACCCTCGCCCTGACGAACCTTGTCGACAACCACGGCACCCTCGCCACCGGCGTTGGAGACAATCTGGCGCAGCGGCTCCTCGATAGCGCGACGGACAATGTTGATACCCGTCTGCTCATCAGCGTTGTCACCCTTCAGGTCTTCGAGCTCCTTCTGAGCGCGGATGTAAGTGGTGCCACCACCTACAACGACACCCTCCTCTGTAGCTGCACGCGTAGCGCAGAGAGCGTCATCAACGCGATCCTTCTTCTCCTTCATCTCAACCTCAGAGTTGGCACCGACATAGAGCACTGCCACACCGCCGGCGAGCTTAGCCAGGCGCTCCTGCAGTTTCTCCTTGTCATAGCTGCTCTTGGTGTTGGCGATCTCGTTCTTGATCTGGTTCACGCGCTCCTGGATGTTCTCCTTAGCGCCTGCACCACCCACGATGGTCGTGTTGTCCTTAGTCACAGTGACCTTCTTGGCAGAACCCAGCATCTCCAGGGTAGCCTGCTCGAGCTTCAAGCCCTTCTCCTCACTGATGACGACACCACCGGTCAGAACGGCGATATCCTCCAGCATGGCCTTACGACGGTCGCCGAAGCCCGGAGCCTTGACAGCGCAGATCTTCAGGCTGCCACGCAGACGGTTGACAACAAGCGTCGTGAGCGCCTCAGAGTCAACATCCTCTGCGATGACGAGCAGTGGACGGCCACTCTCGGCAGCGGGCTGCAGGATCGGCAAGAACTCCTTCAGGTTGCTGATCTTCTTGTCATAGATAAGGATGTAAGGATCATCCATCACGCACTCCATCTTGTCGGTATCGGTCACAAAGTAACCCGACAGATAGCCGCGATCAAACTGCATACCCTCGGTCACACCGATCGTGGTGTCGCGGGTCTTGCTGTCCTCAACAGTGATGACACCGTTCTTGGAGACCTTACGCATAGCGTCTGCTAAAAGCTTACCGATCTCAGGATCGTTGTTGGCAGAAACGGTAGCTACCTGCTCAATCTTATCATAGTTGTCACCGACGACCTCAGCGTTGTTCTTGATATACTCAACAACCTTAGCTACGGCCTTGTCGATACCACGCTTCAGATCCATGGGGTTGGCACCGGCTGTGACGTTCTTCAGACCCTCGTTCACGATAGCCTGTGTGAGGATCGTTGCGGTTGTCGTACCGTCACCAGCGTCGTCACCGGTCTTGGAAGCCACGCTCTTGACGAGCTGGGCACCCGTGTTCTGGAACTTATCCTCGAGCTCCACCTCTTTGGCGACTGTCACACCATCCTTCGTGATCTGAGGAGCACCAAACTTTTTCTCAATCACTACGTTGCGGCCCTTAGGACCGAGTGTCACCTTCACGGCGTTAGCGAGCTGGTCAACGCCTTCCTTGAGAAGCTCACGAGCTTCTGTATCGTATTTGATAATCTTAGCCATTGTTATATCTGTTCTTTAAAAATTATTCATTAGTCTTCCACTACGCCGAGGACATCGCTCTGACGCATCATGAGATACTTCTCACCATCGATCTGGAGCTCTGTGCCACTATATTTGCCATAGAGCACAGTGTCGTTCTCCTTGAGAACCATAGGATTTCTCCTGAGCTGTGTCAGGAATGATGATTCCACCTACTTTTTCCTCAGCTGGTGCAGGAAGTACCAGCACTCTGTCTGCTAATGGTTTAATCTTCATAATTCTATGTATTTTAAATATTAATTATCAGTTGTTGTAGGATCGCTTGTTCAATCCGCCCTATTCTCTACGAAAACCGTGCCAAAAAGACAGATCGAATAAAGTATGACAAAAGTGTCAGTCTATAGTATGACAGATTTGCAGAAAATATTTTTATTTTCAGACAAAATAATTGTTGGGAGGGGACGTTATCACAATAGTTCACCCATTAAAATGATGCCCATGACGCAAATTCTACTTGAGGACAGACAACCTTCTGCGTTGTCGCTTTATATTATTAGAGAGGTCGCACGCCAGTACAACGAGTGCAGCAGCAAGAGCCGCAGTAAACTTCTTGCCTTTAATGCAACAATGTTTCATGCAAATTAATGAAAATGGAAAGACAAACATTGGTTTCACCCTCCTTGCTCTCAGCTGATTTTGGCAACCTGAAACAGGATCTCGAGATGATCAACCGCAGTGAGGCCGACTGGCTCCACCTCGATGTCATGGACGGTGTGTTCGTGCCCAACATCTCCTTCGGATTTCCCGTCATCAAAGCCGTTAAAAAGATATGCCACAAAACGCTCGACACTCACTTCATGATCGTCAAGCCGGAGCGCTATATCGACACGGCTGCTAAAGCAGGTGTCGACATCATGACCGTTCATCAGGAAGCCACGCTCCACCTCAACCGTGTCGTGCAGCAGATTCATGATGCGGGCATGAAAGCCGGCGTAGCCTTGAACCCTTCCACGCCGGTAAGCTCACTTGAAGACATCATAGCCGACGTTGACCTTGTATTGCTCATGAGCGTGAATCCGGGCTTTGGCGGACAAAAGTTTATTGAGAACACGATCAAGAAGGTTCACCGTCTTGTCAGGCTCATCGATGAGAACCAATCCAAGGCGCTTATCGAAGTAGACGGCGGCGTGAACAACAAGACCGCCCCACGGCTCGTTGCCGCAGGAGTCAACGTCCTGGTCAGCGGCAGCTACGTGTTCAAAGCAGAGAAACCGGAAGAGATTATCAGAGGACTTAAAGAGTTAGGAGTTAGGAGATAGAAGTTAGAAGTTAGGAGTTAGGAGTTAGGAGATAGAAGTTAGGAGTTAGGAAATAGAAGTTAGAAAATAGAAGTTAGGAATTAGGAGATAGAAATTAGAAAAAGGTGTTGGGAGCATTATCACCCAACACCTTTTTCTTATTAAAGATCATTGAAGTTTACGTCCTTCTCTGTCTTATCTTTTTTGGCAGGTTTCTGCTTCTGTGATTCAGTGTTTTTCTTTCCTGTATTCGACATTGACTCCGAAGAACTTGAAGCATAGCCTTCCCCAGCATCATCCGTTATCGGTTCTCCGTTCTCGTCAAGCATCACCTCCTGATTGGTGATCACCCGTGAGCTGTCCACACGAGCCGTGTCGCGTCTCACCTTCGGCGCATAGCTTTGGCACGTGTACATGTCAGCCGTGATGCCGTCGTCAGCCGTCGGCTTCCGAAACCGGCCGTGATATTTCTTAAAGGTTGGATCACTCATGACATAGTGGAGGAACTGACCGACAATAGGCAGCGCTGTGCGTGAGCCTTGACCCAAGGCACCCGTTCGGAAGTGGATACTACGGTATTCGCCGCCAACCCATGCACCGACAACGAGATTAGGGCTGACTCCCTCGAACCAGGCGTCAGAGTGGTTGTTGGACGTACCGGTCTTGCCGCCGAAGTCGGTATCGCGCGCAATGCCCGCATAGGCGGCAGCCATCAGCCCTTGGCTCGTGCCACCGGCATCGTGCGTACCGGCCATTAGCATCTGCTGCATCAGGAAGGCGCTCTTGTAAGGAATGACTTGCTCAGCCTGCGTGTTGTCCTGATATACCGTCTTGCCGTTCTTGTCCACAATCTTCGTGATGATGACCGGATCGTGGTGCATACCATTGTTGGCCACCGTACAATAAGCATTGGTTAGCTCAAACAACTGAACATCACTCGAACCGAGCGCCAACGACGGCTCGTCATCGAGCGGGCTCTTGATACCCATCTTCTCAGCGGTCTCTATGATCCGGTTGATGCCACACTCCTGGCCCAGACGCACCGCCACCGAGTTGATACTCTTGGCAAAAGCGCTCTTCAGCGGAATAGAATCGCCCGAGAAAGAGCCATTGGCATTCGTCGGAGTCCACGTCACGACCTTCTTCTTAATCTTGTCGTAAACCTCCATCGAAATAAACTCGTCACGGCGCTTGTCACAAGGAGTCAACCCCTGGTTCATAGCCTCTGTGTAGACAAAGAGCTTGAACGTAGAGCCTGGCTGACGCTCTGCCGTAACCTTGTCATACTTCCACGACTTGAAGTCGATATCACCGACCCACGCCTTCACAGCACCCGTCTGCGGCTCCATGGCCACCATGGCACAATGCATGAACGTCACCATATATTTGATGGAGTCCTCGGAAGTCATATCCTTCGTAATGGTACCCTTGTCATAATCGAAGAGCTTCACCGGATGCACCCATTTGCGATAATAATAGTCGACAGAGTCGGGATGATTGGCATATTTAGCCAACAATGCCTTGTAGAAAGGCTGGCGCTGGGCAATCTGGTCGATAAAGCCGGGTATCTCGTTGCCATTCTCATCGCGCCACGGCGCCTGACGCAGCCAGTTCTTCGACTCCTTGCGGTAGATGCTCCAGTGATTATTGAAGTTAGTCTGCACGATCTTCATCTGCTCGTGCGCTGCCTTCTCCGCATACTTCTGCATTCGGGAATCGAGCGTGGTGTAGATCTTCAGGCCGTCGCTGTAGAGATCATATTTCGGGTTTCCGTCGTCGTCCTTGAAGTTCTGGCGGAAGTAGTCGGCCACATACTCACGGAAGTAAAGTGCCTGACCATCATAGTTCTCCTCCACTTTAAAGTGAAGCACAATAGGCAACTGCTGCAATGAATCGCACTGCTGTGCGCTGAGATCACCATGGTGCATCATGTTGGCCAGCACCACATTGCGGCGTTTCTTGCTGTTCTCCGGATTATTCTTTGGGTTATACTTCCATGTAGCCTTCAGCATTCCCACAAGCACTGCGCAGTCTTGTATGGAGAGGCTGTCAGGAGTCGTACCGAAGTAAGTGCGTGAAGCTGTCTTAATACCATAGGAATTGTTGCCGAAATCCACCGTGTTGGTGTACATCGTGATAATGTCGCGTTTGTTATAGACCGTCTCAAGCTTCGTGGCGATGATCCACTCCTTACTCTTCACGATCAGAATCTTCAAGCCGGGAATCTTCCCGAGCAGGCCCGTGGAATATTGCGAGCGCACGCGGAACATGTTCTTGGCCAACTGCTGCGATATAGTCGAGGCTCCTCGCCCGTCGTGACGCAGCAAGGCATCCTTGGCAGCTGCGAAGAGACCAACGACGTCAACGGCCATTCCCCGGGGACGCTTATAGAAACGCTCGTCCTCTGTATCGACCAAGGCCTTGAAAAAGAATGGATTGATCTCGTTGTACTTCACCGGCGTGCGGTTCTCATTGAAATATTTGCCAATGAGCTTACCATCAGCACTGTAGATCTCCGAAGCCTGGTTCGAAGGCGGGTCGAGGATACCCGAGAAATAGCCCGGACTCTTACCGAAAAGCCAGAGGAAGTTGATGTCTACAGCTCCAAGATAAATGAAAATGAAAGCTATGAAAGACACAAACGCCAAAAGCGTCTTAGTGTACCAAGGCTTGCCCACGTACAAGCTCTTGTACCATGGCCAAAAAGCCTTCATCTTGCGCCATGCCCAATGCACGACCTTAGCGATTTTCTTCATAAAGCACTTTTTCAAGATTCACAAGAGGAATCCGATACATTATTATCGTGCAAAGATACTTATTCTTCGCTAAACAGCCTACTCAAACCGTCGTTTTTATATTTTGTTAAAGTAAAAAAGGGAGGTGCCTCACGACACCTCCCTTACATTGCTACAGACAGAAGATTCACCTCTGCTGTCGAAAAAGAATTAGGTATGAATTATCCCAATACGTCCTTTGTGATGATACCTGCCTGAGTGGTCTGCAGGAATTGGACGATTTTTTGTATTTCCTTTCCGTCAGGCACCTGCTGCTGGATCTGCAGCGTAGCATCGAAGGTGCTGTTCTTGCCATGAAAGAGCAGACGGTAAGCGTTTGCCACATGCTTCTGCACCTTCTCGTCGATATGCCAGGTTGTCATCATCGGGTTGTTGGGTCCCGTGTATTCAATGGGGTTACCACCGGCGATGGCAAACGGCGGCACATCGTGAGAAAAACGCGTTCCTGCCTGGAGCATGGCGAGATCGCCCACACGCGTGCCGGCATTCTCGATGACGGAGGAACTGAAGATAACGCCATTGCCGATCTCACAGTTGCCCGCAATCTTTGTGCCGTAGCCAAAGACGTTGTGGTCACCGATCTTTGTATCGTGCGAGACATGCACACTTTCCATCAAAAAATTGCCATTGCCGATAACGGTCTTGCAACCTTCATGGGTGGCACGGTTGATGATAACATTCTCACGGATGACATTGTCGTCGCCGATCTCCACTAAGCTGCGCTCCCCGCGGAAATCGAAGTCCTGTGGCAGCGCACCGATGACCGTACCCTGATGCACCTTGTTGTTCTTACCCAACTTTGTGCCGTTGAGAATACTGACGAAGGGAAAGATGACACAGTTGTCACCGATCTCTACATAGTCCTCAATGAACACGAAAGGGAATATCTTAACGTTGTTGCCGATCTTCGCCTTAGGCGATACCACGGCCCTGTCACTGATGTTGTTCATAGTGTTTAATTATTAATGTTTAATGTTTAATGATTAATGAATCGCTAAAGCGATTAATTTATAATTATTAATTTATAATTATTAATTATTAATTGTCAATCGCGCAGCGATCCATTAATCATTAAACATTAATAATTACTCATTATTTCGCTCCTCCACCGAGTGCATAATAGAGATTGACGACGGCCTGCATCTTGGAGAAGTCGTCCTGCACCTGGTTGAGCTGTGCATTGAGAAGGTTGCTCTCTGCCGTGATGACCTCGAGATAGGTAGACCCGGCACTTGCCATCAAGTTACGCGTGTCTTCCACATTCTTCTTCAGCACTTCGATGCGCTGAGCCTCTATCCGGCTCTTCTTGTCGGAAGCGTTGTAGAGCACGAGGGCGTTGCTGACTTCTGAGCCGGCGGTGAGCACACTGTTCTGCCAGGTGTTGTAAGCCTGCTTGTACTGGTCCTCAGCCACGCGCAGTCCGGCCTTGAGCTGTCCCTTCATGAAGATAGGCTGCGTCAGGGAGCCGACGGCAGAGAGCAGAATCTTACCCGGGTTCGTGATTCCCATGCCACCACTGTTGGTAAAGGCGCCGGAGGCACTGATCGTCAGCGACGGATAGAAACGTGCCCGTGCTGCCTCCACGTTGTAGAAGCAGTTGGCGAGTGCCATCTCGTAAGCGTGGACATCAGCGCGGTTGGAGAGCAGCTGGATGCCGACACCCGTAGAGAACGTCGAGGGCAGGCTCTGCGCGTCGAGTGTAGAGCGCGGGATAGCCTGTGCCTGCTGCCCCATGAGGAGCGAGAGGCTGTTCTCCGATTCACGGATCTGCCGTTTCAGGTCCTCCTTCTGTGTCTGCACAGAGAGATAGTTGCTCTCCGCGCTCTGCACAGCCGTAGAGCGGACGCCCCTGACCGACTGATGCTGGATCTTCATGATCTCCCACGTGTCCTTCGTCAGTTTCTCCATGTCATTGACGATCTGCAACTGCTTGTCGAGCATCAGGAGCGTATAATACAGGTTCGCCACATTGGCGATGAGCTTGGTCTGTACAGCCACCTGATAGTCTTTCGACTGAAGCATCGTCATCTGGGCCCCGCGCTTAGCCGCCGTGAGGTTGCCAAAGAGGTTGGCATCCCATGAGGCGTTGACAGGCAGCGAGTAAGTCTTCGTCGCCTTCTGGCCGTCCCACGAAGCGATGGTTCCCTGCGGCGTGAACGTGAAGCCCGGCAGGAAGGCGAGCTTGGCAGCCTTGAGCTGAACCTCAGCGATGTCCACATTGAGCGCTGCGTTGAGCAGGTCGGGATTATTGGCAAGCGTCGTCTCGATGATCTGCTGGAGCTGCGGGTCGGTGAAGACCGAGCGCCAGGGGATATTGGCAAACGACGTCGTGTCGGTCACGGCAAGCGTATCACGGTCGTTGACAGAATCGCGGACAAGACCCGATGTCTTCACCTCCGGCCGTTCATACTTGCCGTAAAGGCTCTTGCAGCCCGTGAGGGTCACGGCTGCAAGACCTGCGATAATAGCTCTATTGATGAAACGATATTTGTTCATGGTTCATTCAATCCTTTAAATCTAAATATTGGTCGTGCCACTTCAAAGACTCCGTAGAGCCACCATTAGCCTCTATCTCCTTTTCTACAGAAGAGCCGGTGTTGGCATACTGGCGGAGCTCGGTCATCACCTCAGCGTTGGACTCATCCTCAAACTTCAACGGCTTCACTTTCTCCTGCAACCACTGGAAGATGCAGAACAGCGCCGGCACGATGAAGATCTGAACGAGCGTACCGAGGAACATACCACCTACGGCGGCAGCACCCAATGTCTGGTTACCGTTCTTGCCTACACCCGAGGCGAACATCAGCGGCAACAGACCGATGACCATAGCCAACGACGTCATCAGGATAGGACGCAGACGGGCTGCGGCACCAAGGATAGCCGAATATTTGATCGCCATACCCGTCTCACGGCGCTCCAGGGCGAACTGTACGATAAGGATGGCGTTCTTAGCCAACAGACCGATCAACATGATCAGCGAGATCTGCATGTAGATATCGTTGCTGTGACCGAAGATATTCGTGAACAGGTAAGCGCCTGCCAGACCAAACGGGATAGAGAGCAGCACCGAGAGCGGAAGGATGTAGCTCTCGTACTGGGCACTCAGAATGAGGTAGACGAATACCAGACAGAGCACGAAGATGAGGGCTGTCGAGTTGCTCGACTCAGCCTCTGAACGGGTCAGACCGGAGTACTCATAACCATATCCCTGCGGCAGCACGTCGGCAGACACTTCTTTAATGGCCTGCATGACCTGACCGTTGGAGTAGCCATTGTTAGGCGTCACACTGACGTTGATCGAGGTGAAGAGGTTGAAACGTCCGATGTTGGAAGGACCGAAAACCTTGCGGAGCTTCACAAACTCGCTCACCGGAGCCATCTGGTTGTCGGCGGTACGCACATAGATACGGCTCAGACCGTCGGGACGCATACGGCTTGCCACATCGCCTTGGATCATCACACGGAAGAGCTTACCGTAAGCGTTGAAGTTGGAAGCGTACAGACCACCATAGTAACCCTGCAGCACAGAGAGCACCACAGCCGGCGTGATACCTGCCTGGCGGGTCTTGGCCACATCCACGTCCACCATGTACTGCGGATAGTTCGGGTTGTAAGAGGTCATAGCCTGCTGCACCTCCGGACGCTTGTTCAGTTCGTTGATAAACTGCATGGTGATATCGTAGAACTTGTTCAGATCACCACCGGTCTTATCCTGCATGGTCATCGTGACACCGTTCTGCACGGAGAAGCCCGGGATCATAGGAGGACCGAACGCTAAGATCTGCGCATCCTTGATGGCGGCAGTCTGCTTATAGATCATACCGAGCACCGAGTTCTGCTCATAAGGATTGACAAGCAGCGCCATGGGGTCTTTCTCCGAGATGGCACGCTTGATACGGGCAAAGAAACCGCCGGAACGCTCATCGAAGGGTTTAAGCTTGACGATAAACGTAGCCTGGTCGGAACCCTGACCGGCAATGAAGTTGTAACCCACGATAGCGTTACGGTGCAGGATAGCCGGGTTGGAGGCGAGCATCTTGTCGACCTCTTCCACAATCTTCTGCGTACGCTCCTGGGAGGTACCGGGCTTAGCGGACAATGTCACGAAGATGGTACCCGTATCCTCATCAGGCACCAGACCGGTCTTGGTGACCTTCATGCCGATGACGAGGAGGGCGATACCGACAACCACGACGACACCCGTGATGATGCGGTGGTTGATGACATGCTCTACACCTTTCTTATATTTATTGACCGTCTTGTCGAACACCCGGTTGAAGCCGGCATGGAAACGCGCCACAAAGGTCTTGTTCGTCTCGTCCTCGTCTTTCTTGTGCGGCTTGAGGAACATGGCACAGAGCGCCGGCGAGAGGGTAAGGGCGTTCAAGGCGGAGATGACGATACTCACAGCCATCGTCACACCAAACTCTTTATAGAAGGTACCCGACGTACCACCGATGAAGCTCACAGGCACGAACACTGAAGCCATGACGAGGGTGATGGAGATGATGGCACCGGAGATCTCATTCATAGCATCGATGGCAGCCGTGAGTGAACTCTGATAACCGGCATCGAGCTTGGCATGGACAGCCTCCACCACCACAATGGCATCATCCACCACAATGGCGATGGCCAACAGCAACGCCGACAACGTCAGCAGGTTGATGGAGAAGCCGAAGATCTGAAGGAAGAAGAAGGTACCGATCAAGGCCACAGGCACGGCAATCATAGGGATGAGCGTCGAGCGGAAGTCCTGAAGGAAGATATAAACCACGATGAACACAAGGATCAGCGTGATGACCAAGGTACTGATCACCTCCTCGATAGAGGCGAAGAGGAAGTCGGTGACATCGTACATCATGACGACCTTCAACCCTGGAGGCATGCTCTTCTGCGCATCCTCAAGGGCAGCCTTCACGTCGGTAGCGATCTGCGTAGCGTTGGAACCGGCAATCTGCTGCACCATACCCATACACGCCGGCTGCCCGTCGTTGTTCAGATGCACGTTGTACATCAACGTACCGAGCTCGATCTTGGCTACATCCTTCAGATGAAGGGTCTGACCGGTCGTCTTACTGGTCAGAACGATGTTCTGATATTCGATAGGCTTCGACAGACGTCCTTTGTAGCGCAGCGTATACTCGTACGCCATGTTGGAGTTCTCACCAAACTTACCCGGGGCAGCCTCAATGTTCTGTCCGGCAAGGGCAGCGGTGATATCCGACGGGATAAGTCCGTACTGCTTCATCTTGTCCGGCTGAAGCCATATACGCATCGAATAGCTGGCGGTAGACGGCGAGCTGACATCACCCACACCATTGATACGCTTGAGCAACGGCACGATGTTGATGTTGTTGTAGTTGGTCACGAACTGGTCGTCGTAGCGCCCGTCGTCAGAGGTGAGGGCATACATCACCACGTTGGAGGTCTGACGCTTCGTCACCGTCACACCGACCTTCGTCACCTCGGCAGGGAGCAGCGCCTGTGCCTGCGACACACGGTTCTGCACGTTCACGGCTGCCATGTCAGCATCGGAGCCCTGCTTGAAGTAGACCGTAATCATGGCCATACCATCGTTGGTGGCGGATGAGGTCATGTAGGTCATGTTCTCCACACCGTTGATGCTCTCCTCAAGAGGGACGACGACAGACTTCATCACCGTCTCGGCATCAGCACCCGTATAGGCTGTCGACACCATGATGGTAGGCGGTGCTATATCCGGATACTGCTCGATAGGCAGCGAGGCCAGACCGATGAATCCTAAGAGCACAAGCACAATGGAGATCACCGTCGACAGTACCGGTCGCTTGATAAAATTGGTAAATGTCATACTTCTTTCAATGTTGAATGTTGAATTATTAATGTTGAATGAGACAAGTGTTTAATGATGAATTAAAAATTGCTCAATGATAATTGCTCAATGATAATTGTTCAATGAGCATTGAATTCATTCCACACTTAACATTTAACACTAAACATTATTTTCCGCTCATAGCCTTGACAAAGCCTTTGGCAGTACCCTGGCTGGCACCGAGCTTCTCGGCCTTGTCAATCTTCTCCTGATACTGCGCCTCGGTGATAGGCTGAATCTTCTCGCCATCAGTGAGCTTCGTGATACCCTTGCTCACATAACGGTCACCGACATGGAGGCCGCTTGTGACGATATAGTTGATACCATCATCCTCAGGATTGACTTTGATCTCTGAGTATTTAACCTTGTTGTCTGCACCCACTAAGTAGACGAAGTACTTATCCTGCACCTGCACGACAGCCTCCTGCGGAATGAGGATGGCGCCGTTGTCGACATGAGGCACGATGATCTGACCGGCACCCCCACTCTTGAGCAACCGCTGCGGATTGGCGAAGTGGGCGATCAAAGTGTAAGCACCTGTCGTGGCATCGATGACACCACTCATCTTCACCACGCGGCCCGGCTGGTTGTAGATCGTGCCATCGGCAAGCTGAAGCTTCACCGTAGGCATCTCTTTCAGAACGCCTGCCACGCTGCCGGCGGTCTTCGACATACTGAGGATGTCGGGCTCACTCATGGAGAAGAACACCTCCATGGTGCTGATGTCCGATACCGTTGTCAGCGTGCTGGAAGCGGAGACGAGGGCACCTTTCTTGAATGGAAGGTTGCCTACCACTCCTGCCGACGGCGCACGAACGACGCACCACGACAGCGTCTCCTCGGCTGCGGCAAGCGCTGCCTGAGCCTGCGCCACCTGAGCGCGGGCGGTAGCGTAACTGTTCTCTGCCGTCTCGAGCTCATACTGACCGATGATGTGCTGGTTGAAGAGCTTCTTATTATTAAGATATGTGAGACGGGCGGTGTTGGCCTGGGCACGGGCGGTGTTCAGAGCGGCACGGCACTGGTTGACCTGCGCACGGTAAGTCTCGCTGTCGATGGTGAACATCGGCTGGCCCGCGCTCACGGTCTGGCCTTCATGCACATAGACATTCGTGATGAAACCGGAAATTTTGGGGTGGACATCCACATCTTGAAGACCTTTGATGGTTGCCGGATAGGTAGTCTGCAGGTCGGCGCTCGAAGCACCTACCGTACGCACGGCAAACTGATTGTCCTGAAGGTCGGCCAAGCTGCCTCCGCTCTTCTTACCTCCGCAAGAGGAAAGAGCTAAAGCTACCATAGCCACAAACAAACAACTTTTTAATCTCATACCTAATTATATTAATGTAACTGTCTCTAAGTATATTCATAATCGGTTAAGGTACATTGACATTGCATTTTAAGCCCAATCTCCCTGTAACACGCTGCAAAAGTAACCATTATTCTCGGAAAACTCAATAATACGTTTGAGTTTTAACAACAATTACAAAGGTTTTGTGGTGTTTAGCAGGGCACGCCCTTTGACGGGTTTCTGCCACGCTGTAATCAGGCCAGTCCCAACTCCCGGGCTTTCTGCTTGAGCAGTTGCATGAGGGGCTCCCGCTCATTGGGCACGGTGTTGTCGAGGACGGCGTTCTTGAGCGTCTGCTTGAGCACCCCTACCTCGCGCGAAGGCTTGAGGTTGAACATTTGCATGATCTCATTGCCGTCGATGACGGGCTGCAGCAGGCGCTTATAGTCACGCTCCTTCAAGTCGGCGATCTTCTCGCGAACGATCCGGAAGTTCTCCCTAAAGCGTGCCTTACGCACCTCGTTCTTGCTCGTGATATCAGCATCGCAGAGCCGCATGAGATCATCGATGTCGTCGCCCGCATCGTTGATGAGCCGGCGCACGGCAGAGTCGGTCACCTCCTCGTCAGCAATGGCGATAGGGCGCATGTGCAGCTCCACGAGTTTCTGCACATACTTCATCTTCATGTCCATCGGGAGCTTGAGCCTTCGGAAGATAGCGGGGATCATCTTTCCGCCGATATAGGGATGGTTGTGGAAGGTCCACCCCTGCACCGGATCCCACCGCTTGGTCTTGGCCTTGCCGATATCATGAAGCAGCGTAGCCCAGCGGAGCCACAACGAGGCAGGCTCCCTGCAGTCCTTGGGCTGGTTGCCCTCGCACACATTGTCAAGGACCTCGAGCGAGTGATAGAAATTATTCTTATGACTCCGTCCGTTGCGTGTCTCCACAAGGTCGAGTGCCGTAAGCTCCGGAAGGATCAACTGGAGCAGACCGCAGCGATGCAGGTCGACAAAGCCTCGGCTCGGCTGAGCTGTCATCATGATCTTGTTGAGCTCCTCGGAAATGCGCTCACCACTGATGATCTTGATACGGTCGGCATTACGTTCCAGCGCCTCGAAGGTCTCGTCGTCGATATAAAATTTCAGTTGGGTCGCAAAGCGGATGCAGCGAAGCATACGCAGGGGATCATCCGAGAAAGTGATGTCGGGATCGAGCGGCGTGCGGATGATGCCGTCCTGAAGATCGTAGAGGCCATCAAAAGGATCGACGAGCTCGCCGAAGCGGTCTTTGTTGAGGCACACAGCAAGGGCGTTGATGGTGAAGTCGCGCCGGTTCTGGTCATCCTCCAAGGTGCCGTCCTCCACATGCGGCTTGCGCGAGTCGTGACTGTAGCTCTCCTTACGGGCACCGACAAACTCCACCTCGTGGCCATGCCATTTGACCTGGGCCGTGCCAAAGTTCTTGAACACCGAGAGCGACGCACGTCCTTCAAGCCGGCTGCGGAAAGCTTTCGCCACCTCAATGCCACTGCCTACGACAACAACATCAATATCGTTGCTCGGCCGCTCCAAAAAGAGGTCACGCACGTAACCACCTACTACATAAGTCTCCAAATGAAGGCTGTCGGCAGCCTCCGAAATCTTATGGAATATATCCTTATCTAACAGTTGTGCCAGATCGGCATCGCTCAGCATTCTCATAATCTTTCCTATACTATAATAATTTATGAGAGGCAGTATTCCTCACGCTTGCAGTGGCCGAACCATCGCACAGTCCCTATAACAAGGTGATCATCCGTCTCTATAATATGCAAAGGTAATAATAATATGCAAAGGTAATAATAATATGTGAAACTGCGAAGTGTTAGAAAACAAATTCCTGTAGCCCTGACTTCGTCACTTTTTTATTGTGAGCAAACACTTTCATTGATAATCAAGCACTTGAAGGATCTTTAGGTGATATAGGGTGACGCATACCTAATGCTGAGAGGGGCTTAATGCCCTTACCTGCACTGACATCAGACTTTTCACGCAGAGCCGCAGAGCTTATTGAGCCGCAGAGATGATATGTGTGAGAGGCTGAGATCGCGGAGCGGCCTTCGGCCTTTAGAGGAGAGAGCGGAGAGTCGTGCGTCGGTGGAGGCAGCCTCGGAGGGCCGTGCGTCGGTGGAAGCAACCTCAGAGAGGCTGAATTTTTAATAACCCCAGTCTAAGCGAGGGAAGCGAGCGCAGACTGGGGACTGTTGATGGGTGGTCGTGAACTTACTGCCAGCCTCGGCACAATGCATCTTAGATGCGTAGCAAGACGGGGACCCGTCGTTACGCGCTTCGCGCATTGCGCCGAGGCTGGCTCATTTGGCAAGTAATCCGCGGTATGCAACTCACCGTGCAGCCGATAAGCGGCGCAACCCTGTTTAAAATCTTTAAAATCCGTGTGAGAATAATTATTGTCCACGAAAGACACGAAGGCACAGAAGTTTTTCCACACGGATCCTAAAGATTTTAAGGATGGCTACTCTTCGCTACCCGGTAGGGGCGGGCCAGTCTCGGAGTTCTTGACACGCTTACCCCTTAATCGCCCGTTGCCCCCCTGCCAACCCCTTGCGAAGTCTTTGCGCCCTCTCCGGCTTTGCGAGAGAAGAGCAACTGCCGCGAGATGTTTTTTTCTCGCCAAGCCGCCAAGGTCGCAAAGGAGAAGCATGAATATTTTAGCAACGACTTTCCACGACTCTTCACGACTTATGCTCGCTGTCGCTCGCTTAGCGCGGAAGTATGCTATTCGTGTACTTTCCGATCCTCTTGCAGGGTGCGGCCGGATAAAGGCCGAATTTTCTATATTTTACCCCAATTTTTGGGGGCAAAACAAATGTTTGCTTACAGTTTTTGTTAAAAAACACTTTGGCAGCAGCCTCGCCCTTGTGACCGTCCGCCATGGCAGGGTAACCAATTTCCCATCCGGGGTGCGGACGGCCACAAGGGCCGCGCCCTGCAAATGGATGATACGACACACAAAAGACCGAAGGTCTCTCCGCGCGCTCCTCAAAAGGCCGAATGCCTCTCAGCGATCTCAGCCTCTCAATCGTATCATCTCCGCGGCTCAATAAGCTCCGCGGCTCCGCGAGAAAATATATACGCCGCCGCGAGAATCGACTTGCATCATTGCAAGGGTTTCATGGGGTTGGGGCAGAATAGACTGCCGATTAAATTAGGGTGACGCGTTGACAAAGTCGGGAAATCCCTGTAGCCAGATTACCATTTTGTTACATACGTGTCAAGATCGTGACACAACTGAGGCAGGATCGTGACACAACTGAGGCAGGATCGTGACACAACTGAGGCAAGATCGTGACACAACTGAGGCAAGATCGTGACACAACTGAGGCAATGTAGTTTAACGTTTTTGGTTGACTACTTTAAGCCTTATTTTTAATGTTGGTTGACCTGGTTAAACATTACTTTTATATTTGGTTGATACGTGTGCG
>ONBC01000089.1 GCA_900315955.1 uncultured Prevotella sp. | reverse complement strand
TCCTCATAAGGCCGAAGGCCGCTCAGCGATCTCAGCCTCTCACACGTATCATCTCTGCGGCTCAATAAGCTCTGCGGCTCTGCGTGAAAAGTCTGATAAACAAGGCAGCTTTGGGGCTCTATATAAAAGTGACGATGTCGGGACGTGTCAGCGCAGGGAAGGTCTAATATTCTATTTCCCACAGGAACAGGCCTTTGGCAGGCATCGACTCGCCCGAGTCGGAACGGTTGCCGTGAGCTGCTATCTCTTTGAACTCCTCAAGGGTGATGCGGTGACGACCGACATCGAACAGGGTGCCGACCACCGCACGTACCATGTTGCGGAGGAACCGGTCGGCAGCGATCTCGAAGTACCATTCGTTGGGCGCGGCCTGTATCCATTGCAGAACGCTTTGAAATCGGTCACCTGGAGCAACGAGGCTGCCGCCTCATTCATCAGCGGGAAGTCGAGGGGGTAATGGGTCTCCACAGAGAAAGGACGCAGGAACGGGTCTTTGCTGGTGTGGATGAAATAGCGATAGGTGCGCCGTGTAGCAGAGAAGCGGGCATGGAGGTCTGCTGCCACGGGCTCCACCTTCCGGCAGGCGGTTGAGGCGATAGAGCAACTGCTGAACGTCAAGTCCGGCGACATCATCAAAATGGCAGACCATCGTGCGGGCATGCACGCCCGCATCGGTGCGCCCGGCGCCCGTGACCTCCGTCTTGTGTCTCAGTATTGTTGTGAGCGCCTCTTGCAGACGTTCTTGCACGGTCATGCCGTTGGGCTGAATCTGCCAGCCGTGGTAAGCTGTGCCGTCGAAACTCAGCGTCAGGAAATAACGCTGGGCGGGGGCGGTGGAGAAGCGGATGTAAGCACGGTCGTCGAACGAGACGTTGCCTTGCATCAGACCTTTGGTAGCCTTGAATGAAAGGATGTTGAACGGGTCGGTGGACAACTGTTTCCGCAACTTCCGCTCGCTCTTCTCCAAGGTGGCGCAGAGCCAAGGGTAACCGTCGGAGGCCAGCACGACCTCTCCCTCGTTCTTGGCCAGATCGTCGAGTTTGATCACTTTCACGCCATCTCTATAGACCGGGTATCCGTCTATCACGGCATAACGCTTGTTCTCTCCCTCCATGGAACGGACGAGCTCAGGAAGGATGGCATCGCGGGCGTAGTCGTGGACGATGTGGCCGTTAACAATCATGTCCTCATGTCTGGCTGCCTCTTCCTCGAAGCGTTCAGCCCGTTTCGCTGCTATCGCAGCCTCGGAAGGCTTACCATTGGTAAACAGTTTTCCACCGGCGATGCACTGACAGTCGCCAATCATCCAGATCTCCTTCCAATGGCTGCTATACACGATGGCGGAAGCACACAGGCGGTCACGGGGCGGGACAGGCCCTTGGGAGTCGGCCTCATCGGTCACCCCTGCCGCTACATAGGCTTGGTGAACCCGGGCTGTCATCTTTTCGCAGAACGTGTCGAGACGGATGTCGGCAGGCATCTCACACACGAAAGCGGTGATGAGCTCCATGGCGTATCTGCCGTTGCGCATCGAAGGGTTAACGCGCTTGTTCCCTTTGCTCGTGCTTCCATCGATGACGGCGACAAAGTGGTCGGTGACAACAATGCCGTCCTCACAGCTGGCAGCATCGTGCTTGCCCTGGATAAACTGTTCGTAAATGGTCATTATGCTGATTTGTCTTCGTGCTGATTTATCTTCTTCCGCGTTTGGAATAGAAATTGGGGTTGAACGATTTTTGCTTCCTATGCTTCGCTGGCTGGTCGGGCGAGCTGCCCACAGCCTTGCTGTCGTAACGGGCGCGTCCGTGATGCGGCTGTCCGTCGTAGAGTTTCTTGATGAGGTCCGGTCTGCCTATCTTCCTCAGTTCATGCTCTATGGCTTGCCGTTCCTCCGGCTTATACCAGAAGAAGAACATCCGCTGCTCCAACTTCTCGCGGGGTGTCTTCGCGCAGTAGACGGGCTCGAGCGTGTAAGGGTCATATCCGGTATAGAAAGCTGTTGTAGAGACCGTCATCGGCGTAGGCGTGAAATCCTGAACCTGTTCAAGGTGGAAGTCGAGCCCTTTGGTGATGACCGCTAACTCCGCCATGTCTTCTTCGTGGCAGGCGGGGTGGGAGCTGATGAAATAGGGGATGATCTGCTGATGCAGTCCCGCCTCCTTGTTGATCTTGTCGAAGAGCCGCTTAAACTCGTAGAAGAGTTTGAACGAAGGCTTGCGCATGAATTTCAGCACGCGGTCGGACGTGTTCTCCGGCGCCACTTTCAACCGGCCACTGACATGCTTGGTGATGAGTTCACGGGCATACTGCATGGCAGCCTCGTTCGACTTCTCGTCCTTCGACTTGTGAAGGATCAGGTCATAGCGCACCCCACTGCCGATGAAACTCTTCTTCACCCCCGGCAAGGCATCTACGGCATGATAGATCTCCAACAGTTTGGAGTGGTCGGTGATGAGGTTCGGACAAACCTCCGGGTTGATACATGACGGTCGTCTGCAGTGCTCACAAGCCTTGAGGTTGCGTCCGTGCATGCCATACATGTTGGCAGATGGTCCGCCGAGGTCGGAGATGTATCCCTTGAAGTCGGGCATGGCGATGATCTTCTTGGCCTCTTTAAGGATGCTCTCTTTGGAGCGGCACACGACAAACTTGCCCTGGTGGGCGGAGATGGTGCAGAAGGCGCAGCCGCCGAAACAGCCGCGGTGCATGTTGATGGAGAACTTGATCATCTCGTATGCCGGGATGGTCTTGCCTTTGTATTTCGGATGGGGCAACCGTGTGTAGGGAAGGTCGAAGGAAGCATCCAGCTCCTTGCTCGTCAAGGGCGGGTACATCGGGTTCTGCACGACAAAGACGTTGCCTACTTTCTGAAGCATGCGCTGTCCGTGCATGCGGTTGCACTCCTCTTCGATGTGGCGGAAGTTCTCGGCATGCGCTTTTTTGTTGCGCAGACATTCCTCATAGGAGTGGAGCACGATGTCATCCTCCTTGATGCCACCCGGGATGTCCGCTTCACGGCGGATGAAGGAGGTCTGAGGAATATCCCCGATCTCGTCGATCGACTTTCCTGCCGCCAGTTCGTTGCAGAGTGCCACTGTGTTTTTCTCGCCCATGCCGTAGAGCAGGAAGTCGGCACCACTGAGACAGAGGATAGGCTTGAGAAGCTTGTTCTGCCAATAGTCGTAATGCGTGAACCGGCGTAGCGAAGCCTCTATCCCGCCTAAGACCACCGGCACGTCGGGGAAGAGTTGTTTGAGGATCTTCGTATAGACGATGCTTGGATAGTCGGGCCGCATGTCATGGCGCGAATCGGGGCTGTATGCGTCATCGTGACGCATACGACGGTTGGCAGTATAGCGGTTGACCATACTGTCCATGTTGCCTGGAGACACGGCGAAAAAGAGGCGCGGTCGTCCTAACTTTTTGAAATCACGGTAGTCACCGTGCCAGTCGGGTTGTGGCACGATGGCTACCTTATAGCCAGCCGCCTCAATGATGCGGCCAATGACCGCCGCGCCAAAAGCCGGGTGGTCCACGTAGGCATCGCCCGAGAAGAGGATGACGTCAAGTTGTGTCCATCCCCTCAGTTCACATTCTTTCTTGGTAGTAGGGAGAAAATCGGAGAGTAAGGGTCCGTTGTGTTGATTCATGGGCATGATTAATCAGTCACTTCGCCCGGGTCGTCACTTCCCTTGCTCTGGTTCTCATTTTTCCATTTGATGTAGAGCAGGACCAGTTCGTGCAGCCCGAACGCTTTCATATTGTTGTTGTAGAGCACATCGAGGCAGAGGTCGAGCAGATCACGGTCCGTGCCTGCCGCGCCTTCGAGCAGTCCGCGGACATTGAACCGGAGCTTGTCGAGTACCGCTTCGTCGATGATGCCATTGCTGTCGATGAGGTTACGGAGGAGAGAATATTTATCAATGGTCTCAAGGTGTTTCTCTGTCACCTCAATGCTTCTTGTTCCTGATGGGTTGGCTTGAATCTTCATAGTATTGATATTTAAATGGTTATAAGGGTTGTCTCAATCTTTCAACAGAAAGGCGAGGATGCCTCTCATGATGTTGTCTCGTGTGGCGGTGTCGGTGATGCTCTCGAGCGGGAATCCCATGATGAACGTGCGCTGGGTTCGTCGCGACGGCGCTGTCTTGGCTTCAAAACCTACGGCGGCCGGACTTCCGTCGCTATAGGTCATCGTGCAGAATGCGTCTGAGGAAGGCGAGAGCTTGTCGGCATGCTGCACACAATAATGCTCCGCATTCAGCGTGCGGTAGATATCGAAGTGGTCAATACCCAGTCCGCTGATGCCATGGACCGTGTCGGTCCTGAGCGTCCCGCTATAGGCGACGTGTAGCGTCTGGTCGAGCCACAGACTGTCTCCCTGGCTATCGTTGTCTGCGCCTATATACGCTCCGCTCGCCAGCATCTTCCCTCCGCGGGAGAGGTAACTGCTTATTTTCTGTCTCATGGAAGGGGAGAACGTGCGGTAATACTTCGTTTGTGTTGTCGCGTATTTCTCCAACCCGAGAATCAGGTCCACGGCCTCGTAATCGTTCAGGTTGACGATGCCGGTCTCTATCGCATGAGAAGAACAGCTTGCCACATTATAGGCATGTGCCGTTGCGATGGCACGGGTGTGTTCAGAGATATAATCGAAGGTGTTCCCCGCGATGAATCGTCCCACGAGCTCGTTTCCGCTATAGCCTAACCCGCTGCTTGTCTCCGATCCCATTCGGCTCATGTCGAAGGAGGTCTGCCTGCCGCACCATCCACCTGTCAGTCCGTACGACACGCCGGCGTCTTCGTCTAAGTCGAACCCCTGATGCTGACCGTCGTTGATGACGGCAGGTGAGGAGAGACGATGGAACCCGTTGACAACCAGTACGGTCTTGGTAGCCTTGGGCTCATACAATGCTGAGACGACCTCGGAGGGGAAGCTCTCTCCACCGCGGTTGACCGCCGTGACTTTGAAGTGATAGGGTATGCCCGGCTGCAGCGGGATGGAGTAGGAGGGGCGGGAGGTTTTCACACCATTGTCAAATCCTCCCTTTCCTACAGCCGTATAGACAATGTAATAGGATGGATCGGCGGAAGGCTCCTGCGGGTCACTTTGTGGGGTCCAGCTCACGGTGGCGTGGCCTTTCTTCTGCGTTACGGCGATGTTCAGCGGCTGCAGCGGTTCTATGACCGTAGCCTCATCGTGCATGCCGTTGATAAACCGTGCGATCGTCTTATAGAGGGATCGCGCCAGGTCGAACTTGAAGTTGGGGTCCTGCCCCAACAGCATGTCCGGGAAGTTCTGGTGCGACATGGTCTCGATGATGGCAGATGGCACGGCAGGGAGACGCGTCTCTGAATAGTTGCGATCCCAGAGATAGCGCTTTGGCCATGATCCGTACTTGGCACTCAAGTCTTTGACAGCGTTGTTGAGCAGATCGCTCGCAAAGAGTTTAGATGCCTGCCGCGTGATGCCGGAAGCCAGTTGCCCGTCGTTGAAATCAGTCGTGCAGATGGCGAGGCTCCCCCAGCGTGATTTCCCGTCAGGAGCATAGCCGGCATCACTGTGCACGGCAAGGGACAGTTCGATGGGAACGTGTTTTCCGTCTTGCACAGGATTGAAGACGGAGCCGCCCGACAGCCAGTTGGACATCAGTGAACGCACATTGATGTCGTCGCCATAGTCGTCAACGCCTTTCTTTCCGCCATATACATTGTAGGGGGCTCCCGCCCATTGTGCCGCATATCTGGCACCTTCGAGGACGCGCGGCAGCCCGCTCACACTGCCTCCTCTCTCGACGTTGCCCACGCCCCCTCCAAAGCGCACGGCATCAGCGGTGACAACACCTTTCCGCCTGCGGCTTTGGTTCGTGAGCATGACACAGTTGTCCACACTGCTTCCCTCATCGAAGGTGAACGTGCCAAGATAGACCCACGTGCCGGAGCCCATGCGCTGGTTGACTCTGAATTCAGTGGCTACCCCCTGATGAAAAACGGTATAATGAGCATCGTCAATACTTTTGTCGAGCGTCTGGTAACTCACATAAACGGCATATTGGCCTTTACGAATGAAATAGGGCTGCCATTTGACAAAAGCCTTGCCGGCTTTCTTCGTCGATCTTATTTGGCGCGCGGTACCTGCGGTGAAAGGATTCTCGTTGTCGTGATAGTCACCACTATGGGCTGCAAAACCTGGGAGATGAGTCGGTTCCCATGGATCGCTACCAGAATATTCCTTATAGCTTGAGACGGAAGTGTTAAGTCCGCCATCCGGATCGACCACATATTCCAAGGTCTGGAAGTCACGCTCCCGTGGCGTGAAGACGACAGCTCCCGCGTTTTGGAGCATCGGAATAAGAAAAGGTACAACGATCGTAGGCGTGAAGAGATCCTCTGTTGTACAGAAGAGGTTGGGGCGCTGCCATGTCCAGCGTCCCCTATTGTTGTCATAATATCTGCCATGAGATGCCCACAGAGCGATGTGGCGCCCCTGCAAACCTTTATTGATGCTTGCCTGACTGGATACATTCTCTACCCATGGCGCTCCGTCGTAATCGATATTTCCCCATAGCGCATGACGGTCATCCGGCGTTGACGCGCTGAACGAAACAGTGGCGAAGGAAAGGAGCGCGCCGGCGCAGCAAGTTGTTATAATTGTCTGTCTGTTACTCATCAAAACAAATAGAAGACGCATCGATGCGCCTTGATGGTTATACTTCTCCTATCGTGAAAAGCTCGGGGTGCTTGCCTTTGAAGTCCTTGAAATAGAGTTTTACGTCTTTCATCTCTTTGTCTACATCTCCCGTAGGCACAAAACTCTTCGTGCATTGGATCAGCTTTCGCTCGTAGTCGATGCCGAAGAGGAGCACGGGGATCTGCGCCTTGAGGGCGATATAATAGAATCCGTGCTTCCAGTCGGGATTGAGCGAGCGTGTGCCTTCCGGCGTGATGCAGAGTCTGAACGATTTTCTTTGCTGAGCCTCCTGAGCTAAATGATCGGTCATACTCGTGTGCTTGGACCGACAGACCGGGATTCCGCCCATGTGGAGAAACAATGGTTTCAAGGGTCCCTTGAACCATTCTTTCTTCATGAGAAAGTTGATTTTCATTCCTTGCGAGCGCATATACAATTGCCCCACCATGAAATCCCAGTTGCTGGTATGTGGTGCCAAAGCAATGATATATTTCTTCGGGAAGTCAACGGTCACATTCAACTTCCATCCCAAGCATTTGAAGAGAATCCAACTGCATAATTGTCTGATCATCTGTCTGTAGGTTTACCCCAAATTACTGATTCGGTCAATAATTTCCGACACGCTGTTGTTGAAATCGGAAATTAGGACCTTGAAATATTTCTTTGCTTTCATTCCCGGTTCGGGATGAGAGATGCGTTTGATAAAATCATCTCTTGTGATGATGATCGATGCCAACAGATTATCCCCGGCTTCTTTGTCAACTTTTCCACTGTAGATGACAGCAGCCATTGTCTCTGCAAAAAGCTCACTCGTGATGTAATTGATCGTGCGCTTCAAATCTCTTTTGTTTGCCATAATAATTAAGGTGGTTTTTTGGTGTATATGTATTTCAAGCCCAAAGATAAAGAAAAAAAGCGTAACGTCCATGCAATAGGCTCTAAAAAAGTTATAAAAATAGCTTTTGTTGCCTTTTTCTTTCCTTATCTCATTGAAAAACGTTACTTTTGCATGTGAAATTCATTAATTCTATTCAATTTCACATCAATGAAGACAAGTCTTTTGCAGAAAGCACGTGCACAGTACCAGCCCAAGCTCCCC
>ONBC01000091.1 GCA_900315955.1 uncultured Prevotella sp. | reverse complement strand
CAAATATAAAAGTAATGTTTAACCAGGTCAACCAACATTAAAAATAAGGCTTAAAGTAGTCAACCAAAAACGTTAAACTACAGTGACACAACTGAGGCACGATCGTGACACAACTGAGGCAGGATCGTGACACAACTGAGGCACGATCGTGACACAACTGAGGCACGATCGCGACACAGATGAGGCACGATCACTTCAGCGGGTTCCACCCCTGTGCGGTAATATCAAACTCCTTGCCGTCACCCCGTGAGATAAGCCGGCATCCTAATTCTTCTTTTGTGATATAGCCTATCTGTTTGATTCCTTTGCTCTCAAGGGCATCGAGCTTGTCATGGTCACCGATCGGACAGGTGAAGAGCAGTTCGTAGTCTTCGCCGCCATTCATGGCACAGGTTGTGACGTTCATGTTGAACTCCTCCGCGGTCACCGCCGTCTGATAATCGATCGGGATGTTCTTCTCATAGATGCGGCAGCCACAATGACTCTGGTGACAGATATGCAGCAACTCTGACGAGAGTCCGTCTGAGATATCCATCATGGCTGTAGGATGAATGTTGTTTTCTCGAAGCAGCTCGATGACATCGCCTCGGGCCTCAGGCCTCAACTGCCGCTGCAGGAGATACTCGCGGCCGGCAAAGTCGGGCTGGAAATCGATGATCTTCATGCCTTCCTGCTGCAAGTGTTTTACGAGCGCGTCGTTGCCCTCCTGCTGTGCTTTTCTGATCTTTGCGTTGAGCTCGTCTATCTGTTTGTAATAGACGGTCTTCTCACGCTCCAACAGTTGGAGGCCCATATAGGCAGCTCCTAAGTCGCCCGTCACGCACACGAGGTCTGTCTCATTGGCTCCGTTGCGGTAGACGATATCCTCTTTGGCAGCCTCACCAATACACGTGATGCTGATGGCGAGACCTGTCAGTGACGAGCAAGTGTCGCCGCCGACAATGTCTACATTCCATTTATCGCAAGCCTCGTGAAGTCCGGCATAGAAGTCATCGAGGTCTTCAACCTTGAAGCGCTTGCCCAAGGCAATGCTGACGAGCAACTGTTGCGGCTTGCCGTTCATCGCGAAGACATCGCTGAGGTTGACCATGGCACTCTTATAGCCGAGCTGGGCCATGCTGTTGTAGGTGAGGTCGAAGTGTACGCCCTCCATGAGCATGTCTGTCGTGACGAGCACCTCCTTGTCGGGATAAGAGAGGACGGTGCAGTCGTCCCCTACCCCTTTCAGCGTGGAGGCATTCTTTGGCTTGATGTCTTTCGTGAGCCGGCGTATCAAGCCGAACTCACCCAATTCCTTTATCTCCATATTAGTTATTCTTATTCACAACGTCGAATCATCTCACGGAAGATCTTAGCCATGTTCGGCTGGGAAGCATTGGCAGCCTCCTGCACCTCTTCATGACTCACCTCCACAGGCTTGTCAAAGCCGCCGAGGTCCGTGATGACACTGATACCAAACACTTTCATGCCACAGTGGCGGGCGACAATGACCTCCGGCACCGTGCTCATACCAACGGCACTGCCACCTAAGAGACGATACATGCGATACTCGGCCGGTGTCTCAAAGGTCGGCCCCTGTACACCTACATAAACGCCATGCTTTAACAGTATGCCTTCCTCCTGCCCGATCTTATCCGCCAGGTCGCGTAGCCCTTTGTCGTAGGCCTCGTGCATATCCGGGAAACGGGGACCCGTGGGGAAGTTCTTGCCGCGCAACGGATGTTCGGGGAAGAGGTTGATATGGTCGTCGATCACCATGAGGTCACCGATCTTGAACGATGGATCCATACCGCCTGCCGCATTGCTGACAAAGAGCGTCTTGATGCCCAACTCGTACATCACACGCTCGGGGAACGTTACGTCCTTCATCGTGTAGCCCTCATAGTAATGGAAACGACCGTCCATCGCCATGATGTCTTTGCCGCCAAGCTTGCCAAAGATTAGTTTCCCGGCATGACCCTCAACGGTAGAGACGGGAAAATTAGGAATATCTTTATAGGCAAAATCAGTAGTGTCAGTTATCTCTGAAGCTAATTGTCCCAGCCCTGTTCCCAGTATGATTGCTGTTGTGGGATGGGCGGGCATCCTTTCGCTTAGCCAGGATGCTGTTTCTTGAATTTTTGCGTACATAACTTATTATCTTATTATTGAATAGTTCCTCGGCCTGATCTTGCATGAACATCACTTCTATAGGCTGGACATAGAGTGCCTTCTTAACAGCCTCACTCAATCCGTCCGTCTGTAGCAGACGTGTAGAGTCTTTCTCTGTGGTGATGATGACTTTCGGCGACTCCATGCTGGCAAAGGTTCCATTGATATTCTCTACATCTTTTGGTGTAAAGGCATGGTGATCACCGTAAACCAAAGTCTGCATGGACCTGCACGTGCTCTCAAGGTCTTGCCGCATCTCTTCCGGCGAAGCTATCCCCGTGAGTAACAATACATTCAAGCCTTTAAGCTCTTCTAAATCATTCGTTCCTTGCCGTGGATAGAGCGGATAGCATTTGCCGTATTTCATCGTTGTGAAGAACAGTTCCTGATAAGGATAGAGGTTCATGGCTTTAGTCAGCACCCGTATGTCCATCGGCTTGAGATCCGCCGGACACTTGGTGATGATGACAAAGTCGGCTCTTCGCTTCCCCGACGACGGCTCACGCAATCGGCCTGCTGGAAGAAGCTTATCATAGATGATGAGCCGGTGATAGTCGACAAGCAGCATGTTGATTCCCGGCTTGACATAGCGGTGCTGGAAAGCATCATCGAGGAGGATGACATCCACGTCCTTGGTCTCATCGTCGTGCGTCAGCCGGTCGATGCCCTCCCGGCGATTGGCATCCACAGCGACATAGATATCGTTGAACTTCCGCTTCATCTGAAACGGCTCATCACCAATATCCGCCACCGTTGATTCGTCATTGGCCAAGACATAGCCATGGCTCTTACGCTTATAGCCTCTTGAGAGTACAGCTACTTTGGCAACATTTTTCAAGAGACGTATGAGATATTCCACATGCGGTGTCTTTCCTGTGCCTCCCACCGTGATGTTTCCCACGGAGATAACAGGGATGTCGTAAGTCTGCTGATGCAGCAGACCTACGTTGAAGAGCCAGTTGCGCATCCGTACCCCTGCTCCATAGAGCCAGCTTAAGGGCAAGAGGCTCTCGTGAATTTTTATCAGGTCACCCTCCATTGATTAATCTTATTTATTCTTCGTTATCAGATATGGCAGACTCGCCTGCACCGGCCCCATTGCTTTTACACGCTGCAAGAGCATGAAGGGTTCATAATAGATGCCAAGGAGCGTCTGGAGTTTCTCGTCTAAGAGAGTGCCCTTCGACTTGTCTGTCGATAACCACTCATCGAGGAAGCTCTTCTTAGCCGGATAGTCCTGGGCATGATAGCTCTTTAGTCTAGCGAGTTGTGCTGCTTTGGCAACAGCCTTGTCGAGTCCGCCGAGTTCGTCCACGAGTTTAAGTTTCAAGGCATCGGCACCTACGAACACATGTCCCTGGGCACGCTCTTCCACGGCTGCCATAGACAGCTTGCGACCAGCCGCGACACGCGATTTGAAGAGCATATAGCCCCGGTCGATATTGGCCTGCATCTTTGCGCTCTGCTCCGCATTGAACGGATGCGCCATCCAAAACCCTGATAGAGAAGACGCACCTGCCAAGCTGTTTCTGTTTGTCCCTACCCCATCATAGGTAATACCGAGTTTCTGGTCCAGTGCCTCTGCATCTTCAAATATTCCAAAGATGCCTATTGATCCTGTGATCGTAGTGGGCTCAGCAAAGATATAATTAGCCGCGCTGCTGATATAATAGCCGCCGGAAGCAGCATATCCACTCATGGAGACAACAACAGGCTTTCCGGCTTTCTTCAGCATTTCAATGGCATGCCATATCTGTTCGGATGTGAAAGCATTGCCGCCGGGAGAGTTGACACGAAGCACGACGGCTTTAACCTTGTCGTCCTTGGCTAAATCACTCAGATCCTTACAGACATCATCGCCAACAATATATTCACCTGTGGAGAACGCACTCTGCATGGGCACGTCCTCTACAATAGTTCCGGAAGCATAGTAGACAGCTACTTCATCACCTTCGGTATCATTGTCTATCGACTGCATATCAGCAACGGTAGCCTGAGGAATGTCCGTGTCCTTATCGATTCCGAGTTTTTTCTTGATCACCTCTTTTATCTGATCGTAATAAAGCAGTCCATCGACGAGCTTACATTTTACGAATGTTTGTGGATCGTCGAGTGAGATAATATTGTCGGCATAGTTATTGAGCGCTTTGGCACTGATGCCCCTACTCTTCGATACCGCCTCCACCATCGTATTCCACTGATAGTTGACAAACCGTTGAGCCTGAGCCCGGCTTGGCTCACTCATCTTGTCCTCCGTATACATTTCTGTGGCACTCTTGAATTTACCACACTTGAAAGGAACGGCATGGAGACCTACCTTCTTATATAAGCCTTTGATGAAGGGGATATAAGTGCCATGCCCTTGCCAATCAATCAGTCCTACAGGATTCAAATATACTTTATCCGCAGCTGAGACAATGTAATAAGCAGTTGCGCCATATACCTTACCATAGGCAATGATCCATTTTCCGGACTTCTTGAAGTCGAGAAGTGCATCGCGCAGCTCCTGCGCCTGCGACATATCCATGCCCATCCCGTTCGACTCTATGTAGATGCCTTTGATCTTGTCGGAAGTCTTGGCTTTCCTGATAGCCGACAGCATATCGGTCAGTCCGGGATTACCTTCCGTGTTGCCTTGTAATATGTCTTGGGGGCTGGGTTCACTGGCTTGCTCTTGCAAAGTTCCTTGAAAATTGAGCACCAGCACACTGCCGTCCTGCACGCCAGCCGATGATCCAGCAGAAGCCATCGTGCCTACGATGCCCATAAGGCCGATGGTGGCGGCTACCGCACTGAAGATCGTCACTCCGATGATGACGACGAGGACGTCTCTTAGAAAATGTTTCATGTCATTAAAGATTAATCGGTTTGTTTAATGCTAAAGAATAAGTTGTTGAAATATAATAGTTTATTCGTAGTCGTCCACAACGCTGTTCACAAAGTCCATCATAGGCTTTGCCACCTTACAGATGTCTGTGGCTTTCTTGGTCCAGTCTTTAGCTTCGAAGAACTTATCATCGACACAGTGCCAGGCACAGTAGTCCTTCATCTTGAGATAATCAAGAAATTCGTAGTCTTTTGGGAAGTCCTTCGGTGCTTTCTTCAGACAATTGATGCCAAAGCCCTTGTCGCTTGTCGGGAGCTCGCCTTCCCATGTCGACTCATTCGGATAACCAAAGAAGTGGATGAACTTTCCGTCTTCCACGCACCGGCGCCATTCGTCGATATTTCCCATGATCTCGTTGCGCATCGCCGTAAGAATGTTTGTCGGGAGCCAATAGGAACCGATGGCGATCAGGCAGTGGCCGGGCTGGATATGGAGATAATAGCCCCCGCGCAACGACTTCTTGCCGTGCGCACAGATATAAGCTCCGAAATGGTGCTTGTAAGGCGACTTGTCGGGAGAAAACCGGATGTCGCGATAGAATCGATAGCAACAGTCTTTGGGCGTAAGGTGAGAGATCTCCGGGTCGAAGGTGGAGAGCGCTTTGATAAAGGCAGCTACACCTTCTTCAAACGCTTGCTTGGCTCGCTCATATTCGGCTTTATGCTCCTGAAACCAAGGCCGATTATTGTTGGCTGCTACCTCAGAAAGAAAATTTTCTATCAGTTTAATATCCATATCGCAATTCTTTTCTCCTTGTATTATTCAAGCTTGCTGCCCGCCAACAGCTTGGGGCAGATGTCATTAAAGGGACATTTGTCGCATTTGGGTTTGGCACTCTGACAAACATAGCGTCCATGAAGCAAGAGCCAATGGTGCGCCCGTGGAATATCATCTTTCGGAATGCTCTTCTCGAGATACTCCTCCACTTTCAAAGGCGTGTTCGCCGTGGCAGGCACCAATCCCAAACGGTGGGCTACCCGATAGACATGCGTGTCGACAGCCATCACCGCTTTGCCGAAGAACACGGCCTGTAGCACATTCGCCGTCTTACGCCCTACCCCGGGAAGTTTCGTGAGGTCTTCCGTATTATCGGGCACGACACCCTTGAAATCGCTCACGAGTTTGCGTGACATTTCTACGAGATGCCTTGCCTTGGCGTTGGGATAGCTCACGCTGTGGATAAATTCCAATAGGTCTTCGGGCTCTGCCTGAGCCATGAGCTCAGGGGTAGGATAACGTTGAAACAACGCGGGAGTGACCTCATTGATGCGCTTGTCGGTACACTGCGCGGAAAGGAGCGTAGCTACCAATAGCTGAAAGGCAGAACCGAACTGTAACTGGGTCGTTACCTCCGGTTGTGCCTCCTTAAAATAATCGATGATGTACTTATATCGCTCTTTCCGTGTCATAGTATTTCTTTATTGTGCAAACTTACATAAATTTTCTTGGAATTCACGCCTGTTGAATAAAAAAGTTTGTGCTATACCGAAAAATCTGCTCAAATACGCTGTGATGTACCTGTCTTGTGCCAGAAGTTACGATAGTCCCGTGGTTGTAAAACGAATGTCCCGCGACAGCGAAGCATGTTTTTCGCGGCCGCGGGAGGTATCTCCAGACTTTTCTACTTTTGTCTAATTGTTCTTAGCATCCTTTCCCATCGATACTGCAAGATGGTCCGCCCTCGTTGGGGTCGTACTCCTTCAGACCAACGTCTTCGGGCTTGAGGGTAACGGTACCGTCCTCTAAGACGAAGGCGGGGATACCGATGTCGCCAATCTCCTTGGAATGGTCGAACGCAGCGCTCTTGTCGCGAAGC